>DHXQ01000032.1:26215-39879 GCA_002413755.1 Candidatus Saccharibacteria bacterium UBA5152
TCTGGTTCGTTGACATCAGCGATAGTCTCGCCGATCTTAGCCTCGGAGATGCCGGTTAGCTGGACGATATCGCCGGCGACGCCTTCGGGTACTTCGTAACGGGCCAGGCCGCGGCTCATGAAGACCAGTTCGACCTTCGCTTTGCTAAAGGTGCCATCTTTCTTACAGAGGGTAACCTGGTCGCCGCTCTTGATTTTACCGCGGGAGATTCGTCCAATGGCATACTTGCCCTTGTAGGTGTCCCATGACAGTGCGGTGACGAGCATTTGGAACGGCTTGTCCAGCTCGACGGTTGGGGCTGGGATGTCGTTGATAATAGCCTGGAAGATAGCTTCCAGGTCACCGTCGGCGGTTGAATCTGCCGGGGGGGTTTTCCAGGCTTTACCGGCCCGTCCAATGGCGTAATAGACTGGGTAGTGCAGCTGATCTTCATGGACGGCTAGTTCCAGGAACAGATCGGCCAATTCATCCTCGACTTCTGTGATGCGTGAGCCGTCTTTGTCAATCTTGTTGATAACGACGATGGGTTTGAGGCCGTTCGCCAGTGCCTTGGTGAGCACAAACTTGGTCTGCGGCATCGGGCCTTCCTGGGCGTCAACGATCAGCAGGCAGCCATCGGCCAGGTTCAGGGTGCGCTCGACTTCGCCGGAGAAGTCGGCGTGGCCCGGAGTGTCGATGATATTGATGCGGTAATCACCGTGCTGGACAGCGGTCACCTTGGCGGTGATGGTAATTCCCCGTTCACGCTCCTGGTCGCCGGAGTCCATGATCAGATCCTGGCTCATCTCGGCTTGGTTGTCCCGGAAAGTCTGGGACTGCTTCAGCAGGCCGTCGACCAGCGTCGTCTTGCCGTGGTCAACGTGGGCGATGATCGCCACATTACGAATTTTGGTTGGGTCTTGGGTTGCTGCTGCCATGATGAATTCCTAGAGCTTGTATTAGACTTACATTAATAAAAGACGCCTGCGTCTCTCTGATAGTAGAGCGTTAACGCGCGGCGTCATCTCTTGTCATCATTATGACATAAGGGGTAAAGATTAGCAACATCTACCCTATTTGGGTTCGGGAGGTACTCTTGCACCCGATTTGCGGGCTTCGCTGATGCCGATGGCGACGGCTTGTTTGCGGCGGATAAGTTGGAAGTAATGTTTCTAACAATTGGTAATAAAAAACTCAAGGTCTCAATTGCCGGGTGGCGAATTAAAAACTTGAGTTCTTGCCGGTATTTTTCATCTTGTGAGATGAAACGGACCGGCAGCCGTATATTTTGTTGGTTGGGGAGCGAGGAAATTGAATTCCTCCAGCGCTCCTGCGACCCGTGGACGATTGCCCGACAGGGTGATGCATCATGCGCTGGCGTGCCGGCGGCGATCAACTTCGCTTTCGCGAAGAGTGCTTGATCGCCGCGCGGCAGCAGCTCATTTGTGTGTTAGAGAATGACCCCATGATGTGTCATGAAGCCGTCGGGGCCAGCTGGGTCTACCCACTTGCCGTGGACCTTCACGTTGAAGTGGAGGTGCGGACCAGTGGCTGGACCGGTTTGACCGACGTACCCGATTATTTGGCCCTTGGTAACGACACTCCCGACGTGGATGCCTGGCGCTCTTCGCACCTGATGGGCATATCCCGTCTGGATGCCTCCAGCATGCTGGATGACGGTGTAATTACCGTAGGCATTCGCGGTGTAGTCCGCCCGAATCACCGTGCCGTTGGAGGCGGCGCGGATGGGCGTACCCTGCGGGGCACCGAGGTCGACTCCGTCGTGGAGCGACCAGTGGTGCTTGGTAGGGTGCCACCTCATCCCGAAGGGTGAGGTTATGTGGTAGCTGCCCGGTGTGAGCGGCGACTGCCAACCTTGAGATGGTCCCGGCGCGGTGGCACTGTCGGTGTAGGGATGGGTAATCCCGACCAGGTCGCCGGCTTTGGTGTAATTCTCGTACTTGACGTTCTCGCCGGTCCTGGGGGCGACGATCATGATGCCCTTGGAAGGGTCGTACACGATGCCGACGTGCTTGGGGACTGCTCTGCTTGCACCGGCCTCAGAGCCGATGAAGAAGACCAGATCGCCCGGTTGTGCCTGGCTGAGTGAAACTTGCCGGGACTTCGTGGCGTTCCACTGTTCGTGGGCCAGGCGAGGGAGTTTTATCCCTGCTGTACGAAAAGCCCACTGGACGAGCCCGCTGCAGTCAAGTGCGCCAGGAAATCCTGGTCTGTCAGCGGTTCTCGGTGATTCCCCGCCCATGACGTATGGAACGCCGAGTTGGGTATCCGCCGAGTCGAGCACGACCTTAGCTGCACCAGCGGCAGTCGTGGAGATCGGGGTTCCGCAGTCTTCCGTCGGCACTGGCGATGCCGAAGCGGAGACAGTCGGAGTGGCCGTCGGAGCAACCGTCGGTCCTGGTGTCGGCTTGATGGTGGGGAGTATCTGAGTTGTTACGCCCAGATTGAGCCCGAAGGTAATCGGAATGCCCATCTCCCGCATTGCCTTGACCGAGGCCAGGAAGGCTGCATGGACGTCTGCCTGCCGGCCATCTGAGTAGCGTTTGGCAGGCCGTTCGGCGTTGTATGCCGTCTGTTCCATGGCAAGCTCAGGATCGAGCGACCACAGTGTCGGATCGACATTTTTCATCCCTGCGACGTACGCCGGCAGCATATAGTTCGTGCTGAAGGCGGGGTCGAGGGCCTGGGCCTTGGTGACGTCCGGGTGGGTGCTCAGCTGGATCTGCCAGGGTCCATACGAGCCCGCACCGACGGCGTTGGTATTCCAGCCGCTTTCGAGATGCGAACCGCCAAGCATAGCCAGCGTCAGGTTGACGTTGTGCTTGGTGTCGTAGGCGTCGTACTTGATTGCCTGAAGTAGCGCTGTACCGATCGGCGCAGTGCCTGTATCTCCGCCCGATGTAGAACAACCCACGGAACTGCTTACGCCGAGGAAAGCAGCAATTCCCATCACGATGCCGACACAGCCAAGTCCGACCACCATCGCGATTGCTACAAGTAGCGCTACGATTCTGGAGCCATCATTGTCAGGGCCGGCGGCCACAACTAGTCACCCCCTTCCGAGAAGTTGATCGGTGACCATTTGTTCTGGTCGTTGTCCCACTTCCAGATCGTGTAGACAGTCACCGACGTGCGATCGACCCCCGCGAAGGAGCCGTTTGGCGCGTAGAGGCGAATGTTTACGGGCACTGCGCTGTACATGTCACCGAGAGTATCGTTGACCTGCATGAAGTTATGCGCCGTGTCGATCTGGGCTCTGACCGTCAATTTTTGCGCCAGCCGCTTGGCTGTCGTAGCTGCCGATTCCTTGCTCGACTCGGTACCGGAGGTATCGAAGTTCTGCTGTTCCAGGATATCGGCTGGCATGAGCGGTGCAGAGCGGGCTTTACGGGTTTCGGCCGTATCGCCCGGCTGGACCAGGTAGTAGGTGGAGATCAGCTGCACGATCTGACCTTGGAGTTGTTTCATCCGCGCATCCGCCGGCGGGGGTGGAGTTGTTGCCGGCTGTGCAGACGCGGACGGTGTTGGCGTTGCTGTCGCGGTCGCGGAGGGTGACGACACTTTGCCGGCTTGCGCTGGCTTGGTGCTGTCACCGACTCCCCGAACCGCCAGCACGATTGCTGCAGCGATCAGTACTGCAACGGCGACGATGGTGCCGATCCTGCCCGCCGTGAGTTTCATGCATCGACTCCGATCCTCTTGATGCCGCGACGCTCAGCCCGCTCGACAAACTTCTGGTTGTCCCAGACGTTCTGGCGGTTGATCATCGAAGCCGTGGCCTGGTTGCCGTGGTTGTACTTCCAGTCTTCTTTTGTCAGCGCCAGCTGAAAGAACGAAATTGAGCGCTTCGGCGCCTTGATGCCAAAGCAGCCCACCGGCAAGTTGGTCATGAACTCGAGGTCGAGGTCACTGATACCCAACTGTGACAGGTCGTTCAGGACTGCATCGTTTTCGGGCTGCCGGGTGAAGAGCTGCAGGCCGGAGCCAAGCAGGATGCCTTCGCCCAGTGAACGTAGTTCCGAACCCGGAGCACCGATGTTGCTGATGTCCGAGCGGTACTGAGTCGAGCTGATATCGATCGTCTGGTAGGCGCGCGCCCGCTTGACGTAGTTGAACTGGTAGCGCGCCTCCATCAGGCTGCGGAGCCAAATACCTGCCTCTTCATTGAGGTTGATATGCGGCCGCAGGTCAGGGTTGAGTTCCTGCCACTTCCAGAGCATCGACGACAGTGCAGATCGTGCCTTGCCGTCAACGCCGTCCCAGTCGATGGTCGTCATATCGCCCGACATGATGTCGTACAACGACCCGGTTCCTCGGAAGATGCTACCGGTGACGCCGTGCGTAACCTGCGAGAGGTAGGCTGCGACTTTACCGGCGGCGTCCATGAAGTCCTGCTTGTTGATATTGCGAGGACGCGACATGGTTGCTTTCAGCTGGACGGCAAGATCAGGATCCTCGAGGAGTTCGTCTTCGAAGTCCTTCAGCATGTCGCCATTGGTGGCATCGAAGTAGGCGTCGACATCCGTGTCGGGGTCGAGCGTCATCACGACTGACTGAAGCAGCTGCGGCGCGGCGAACGCCTTGAACTGCTGCTGCATCTTCCAGACGCCGATTTGCAGGACAAATGGTTCGATTCCGGACAGTATTGTTTCGCCCATGAGCTCGCAGAGGTTGATGGCCTCCTGAAGCAGGTCGGCGTAACGCATGTTCATGCGGGGATCGAAGAGATTCACTGACCCCATTTTGGCCGGCGAAAACACTTCGCTGTGCAGGCAGTCGCTGAGGGCCTTGTATTCCGATTCCTCGCTAACTTGGTCCTCATCGGGCGTGTCACCGTCCGTTTCGACGCCTTCCGGCTTGCGCGAGTGGATCCGGCCCCGCATTGGGACAGGCTCGCCGCGGTGCAGACCGGCTTGGAGACGCATCAAACGCACGCAGAGCGTACGCATCAGCGTGGTCTTGCCACCATCTTTTTCGCCAAAGATGTTGATGATCATCGAGTGGATGATCCGCATTTGCTGCAGCATGGGAGGGTCAATAACAACCAGCTCATGCGTGCGCAGGTCGGGTCCGAGTGGGACGCCGCCGATACGAGCGAGCAGTTGTCCGGGGGCGATCCACGGCTGCCATAGAACACTTGTAGCGGGCGTGCCCGGGAAAGTCTGTGCTCTCATTGCCATGGTGGCTCCTCAAGTAGGATATGTTCGATGGGTGGGGGCGCGGTATGTTTGTTTTGAACACTGGATTGTTAAGTTGCGTGAGTGTGTCCTGAAGTCTATGCAAGCACCTCAGCAGTATTGTCAAACGAGTTAACTGCACTGCTGAAGTGTGTGTCTGGGGTAGCGCGAGCTAAAATGCAGCTCGACGCTACCCCAGTAGTGAACACACCTTACAACGACGCTGTTAAGCATCATCACCTACAACTTCACTGCTACGCCCGTGGTTGCGCTGAGGAGGTACGGCACTTGCCGGACTTTACCTTTGACGCGACTGGCGCTCAGACCGACGGTTGTCTGCGCATAACGCAGGACCTCGGACATAGAATCTTCGAACTCTTCCATGGTGGTCGCACAGACGGCGATCAGGATGACGTAGTTTTGCAGCACGCGACTACGGTAAATGTCGTCGCGACGCTGTTCCAGGTTTTCCTGAACGTCGAGAGCACGCGGCCCGGATTCGCCTCCGAAGACACGTTCTCTGAATTCCTGCCGAAGCGGGATGAGCCGTTCCAGCACCCAGTATTCACCGCGGTATCCGAGGGTCTCGCCCACAAGTGCGACTGAGAACCAGGGAACGCCGACGGCATACATCTGGCGAATCCAGTTAGGGAGGGGGTTGGCAGTTGTCCCGGTAACGCGAACAACTCCGTGGATGGTCCCATCGATGATGCAGTGGTCTCTAGCAACGACGATTGAGCTGTCTTCGCTATGAGGCCACTGCCTGACTGTTTCGGTCAGATCGACTTCGTCGGGATCCTCTTCGGACCGTTCGAGGTCGAACTCATCGACAGTTGCAACGTCCCAAGAGCGTCTCAGGAATCCTTCGATATCCTCCGGAGTACCAATTCTTGGTTCGTCGACGCGGGCACGTTCTAAGCCGTCAACAGCAGACTGCGCCAGCTGGATGATTGGCAAGCGAGAAATATCGCGGCCGCTCTCCAAGCCTTTGCCTTTGACTGCTGTGGCAAGGGATTCTTCCCGGGGTACGGTTAGAACCATTGCCATGGCGACATCGGCCGTGTCATCTGCCACCATTTGCCATGTCTCACCCGTTTCTCCGAGGAGAAACGCGTAACGGTGGTCACGGTCAGTCCACTCTTCGACTGGTATGTCGAGGGCTTCTGGCACCAGGATATCCGGGTTGCTGTTTCCGGCGTCCCAGTCCTTACGCGCCTCGACATTGGGCGGCCTTCTGCGGAAGATGTACGACAGGCCCACATCAACACCTCGCCGTGAGGCTAGGCGTCGAATGATATCGGCGTGAACCATGTGTCTGTCGAACTGTACATCCAAGTCGACCGAAGCCACATCACTGCCGTCACCAAAGATGACGACCGAGTCTGTGTTCTCCGTTTGACTGTGGATCAGGCCGACGTCTTCCATCTCTTCGTCCTCGGGGTCTCCAAGGATGTCCAGATCGAGTGACAACGGCGATGATCTCCGTGCCAGAGCCGTGAACCAGTACTTGCTCGGGGCGGCTGTCCAGATAACATTCCTCTGGACTAACGTAATCCACACCAGTCCGAAACACCACTGTCCGAAGATGTAGTATTGACGGCCGTTGTAGGTACGCATAGTCCCGAACAGCGTGACCAGGAGTAGCAAGAGGCCGACCCCCCGCCCGTAGACGAGAAGTGCCAGTGCGGTGATGATTATCCCCGAAAAGGCGAACTTCCCATCAGCGGGGTTGAAGCTAAGCCAGCGTTGTGCCAGCCCAGTCGGATGGTTGACTACGAGTGACTCGTAGTCCATTTCTCGTTGGCGTATCACGGATCACCACCTTAATGGGGTGCTGATGGGGGCGGAGCCGGCGGCGGCTGTTGGCGGGGAGCTGAGGGGGGCATCGTTGTGATGTTGTGCACGGGTGGATGCTGCTGCCCTCCTCGCCTTCTGCGTTGGCCTTGGCCGGACCCGGATGGGTTATTCGGCGGCGGCTGGGCTCCCGGAGCATTTGGTGACGGGTTTGTTCTGGAACTGGCCCTGTTATTTCGCCGGGCGCGTGCTTGGCGTGCAACCTTTCTAGCCATGGCTGCAGCAGCAACTACGACGACCGCTTCGGGACCAGCAGCAGCTGCGACCTTGAGTCCCATCTGTTGGGCTCCTGTCCGGACACCATGTTCAACTCCAGTCTTTACCAACCGCTTCTTGAGCGGAGGCTTATGCATCCGGACTGTCATTGGCATGCTGCCTTGATGTGCCTGTCGGGCCATGTTGCTGCTTTGCTGCGGCGTCCGCTTGACGACCGACTTGACCTTACCCGTGACCCGGCTGGCGACCCGTCCGAAGACTTCACTGTTGAAGACCTTCTTGCGAAGTCCTATGTAGATCGCCACCTGAATCGATATCGCCACAATGAGCGAGGCGATCAGATAGACGCAGGTGCCAAAAACACTTTTGCCCAGCAGGCCGTAATCGGTCATCACCTTGCCGACTTCAATCATCAGGATGGCTGCCGGCCGGCCCAGTGTCATGGTCAGAAGACCAGTCGACAGAAGCCAGTACAACAGCCGGTGATTGATGCCGTACAGGGAGATGCCAAACAACAGGCCAAACTTGACGATGATGATGAGCACCTGGTACATGTAGAAAATCACGAGCAGGACTGCACCCCAGAATGAAATGAAGCCGCCACCGATGATTGCGGTGACGATGTTGCCGGTTGGCGGTACGGTCAGGAAAGAAACTCCTGTTGGTTGACTTGGCGGCGGGTGGTAAAACTGGGCCGCATCAGACAACACATTACCGAAGGCAACAAGCCCGTCCGCAACGGCGAACCAGATGGGTGTCAGGACGACCAGTGCGATAACAGCACCGAATGCGTCGATTGCCCGCCTGGCTGTTTTGCGGTGCAGGATGGCAATAACTGATGTAGCAACTGCCACCGAGAGAGCCAGTCTTCCGGCTGAGCCCAGAGCATTTCCGTACAGGTAGTCCAGCGGGGCGTTCATCTCAGCGCGTGCTGGATGTGCAATCAGGGTCTCGAAGTTACCGACCAACCCCTTCAAGCACGACAGTAAGAAATCCTTGAGGTAGTCAAACGGATTCCAGTGAAGTGGCATAGCTTAGTTGCTCCTCTCTGCCCCACCGCTGGCGTAATCTATACAGACCAGTGGTCAGCGACGGGGCATCGATATCAGTGCAGATCGCAGGTAGCGACTGCCTAGCAACCCATGTGGCCGACGAGGCTGATGGCAATCGTGATGAGAGCACTGACAGCAACGGCGGCGCCGATGATCCAGAAGAACGCGCTCCCCACCTTGTGACGGGCTGACGGAATTGCTGCCACGAGGATCAGCAAGATCCCGAGTCCGATGATGACGACGGGAAGCGCCTGCCGGAGCCCGACGATCTGGCCGACCAGGTTGTTGAGCGGGTCCTTGATCGAGTTCCAGAGGTCGTTCTTGGCAGTAGGGCACTTGTAGGCCAACACGGTGGTTGCTGTGTTGACAGCGGTGATGGGATTGGTCATGACTGTTCTCCCTCGGTTTGCTGGCGACTGGCGTCGTCAGATGGAGCGGACTGAACTTGCGGGATGGTAATGCCACGGGCACGTGCGACCTGCGCTAGCCAGGCAATGCCAAGCTGACGGTAAGCCTCGCGTGTGTCCCATTGCAGAACCTCCAGGTTGACCTCGCCATCCCGAGCGATCTCAGGGTCGTGAGGTATTCCCAGGAATGGTCCATCGAACTTGTACTCCTCGGTGACCTCGTCCCTGATGTTGACCAGGTTGAGGTACCTGCGGTAGTATTCGAGATCCGCTCCTGCGGGCAGGTTGCTGATGACGACAACGCCGTTGTTGACCTTGTCTTCGTAGCCGCGCCTGCGGAGCGTCTGCATGCTTGTAGCCAGCCGCTTCAGCGAGGCGGGCACTTTCACGTTGGCCGTGAATACGAGTACATCTGCCGCCTCTACGACCGCCAGCGTCACCGGTTCGGTGATGTCATTGGCCGTATCGACGAACAGGTATTCGCACAGGCCTCGCGTGACCTGGAGGATCTTCCTGACCTTCACTTCCGGAACCCGGTTCTCGCCGTCGACGATTGATTCGGCGGTGATTGCCCGAACGCTGTAGCGCGTCGGCCGGATTCGCCGGATGAAGCCCTTGAAGTCCGCCACAGATGCAGCATCTTCATCGAGAGCTTTTGCCAGCTGCTGGATCGACAGCGTGTCGGTGAAGTCTTTGCCGAGACGAGCCGCACTGTCGCCGGCTGCCGGGTTGGCATCCAGAACGATGAGTACGGACCGCGTGTCCTCGGCAAACTCTGAGGCCTCGTTGACCGTAGTTGCGGTGGTTGCAGCGGCTCCCTTGACGCCGATGAACGCAACGACCGCCGTCGGTACGACGTCGGTTGACTGAGTCATGGCAGCGATAGAGGCTGCTTCCTGGGCTTGACGCTGGGCTTCAGCTTCAGCGGCTGCATCGGCTGCTTCAGCGGCTGCGACTTCTGCATCGTGTACCTGCTGCTCTTTGGATGAGAGCTTCGGAACGATGTTGGGCCGCCGCCGGATGTGCATGTTGATCCAGTACCACTTGGCACGCCAGCCTTGGGTGGGGATCGGAACGCCTGCTGGTGCAACACGCTTTGGCGTCTTGGTTTCGACCTCGGTCGTGTCGCCCTGAACGGCGTTCGTGCTGTTGCTCTTTGGAGATGTGGTGCTACTGCCGGTTGTACCGGTGGTCGCCGTTGTTGCAACGGGCATGTCTGTCGATTCCTCGTGTGTAGATGTGGTATCCGCAGCGTTTCTTCTCGCGAAGAGACGACGACGGGCCGCACGTGGTTTCGGCTGAACTCCAACGGGTACACGACGGGAAGTTCCACCAGCTGGTACTGCTGTTCTTACGGGTGAGACCATGTCTCTGCCCCCTTCTGAGAGTAGTTGTAGATGAATTGTAAAGGTGTTTCCTCTGAAGCTACAAGCTCAACTCCTTTCTAGGATACTCGGCGGTGGGCGAACTACAGAGCCGGATTTTTGTCCGGTTTCAGTGCTGATGTAATGCTTGAAATTTGGGGTCAGCATAGAAATCGAACAAAGATCAGTAGGATCGTTCGGTGTTACCTCTTTTCATACAGGTCAGCCTAATCTAACCTAACTCTACAATTATATGTTTGATATTGCAACTATTATTTTCGACAAAAATATGTCACGGTTATATAGTTTATTGCTTACTTATCATATTGATGCTATAAGTAGTTTAGACCTCCGGTTTTTTACCGTGATGGTTGCACATCACATCACAAAATCATATCCCCGCTATAGCAAATGTACTGACATACTCATCAGCCACCGATTCTAAGGAGACCGGACATGAAGCCTGGATTTGGCAACATCGCAAGTGCAGTAGGTCACAAGGCTGGATCTGGTCTCAGTAGAATTGGAGACTGGTTCATGACCACGGTACTTGCATGGGTAGTACTGTTCGAAGGAGCACTTGCCATTCTGGCAAAATGGCTCGTAGTCTCGCACCTGCATGGTTTGGCCTGGTATTACCAGTGGCTTATCTGCATTGCTATCGGGCTATGCATCACCATTCCCATCGGGGTGGTCCTCAAGTTCATCGACAAGTCGTACGCCACCCGACCGGAACTGCCCAGCAATGACTGGCGTCTGCAAGTCATACCGGAAGACAGCAACATCGCACTGAGCGAATGGCGGCGGGTTTGCTGGATGTTGCTTGACGCCAAGGGTAGCCGGCCGCGTGAAGACGAAGTCATTATGATTCGCCGCGAACACAAGTTTGCACTATTTCCGCTGATTGCGAAAACAGCACTTGTTGTAATCGCCGTTGCCGGCAGCCTGGTCTCGGCGGCGTTGTACCTGCCTTACCACATACCGTGGTGGTTAATACCGGCGGTTGCGCTGTTTACTGGGCTGACTGCGGGAATTAGCTTTTACTTCCAATCGCTCAGTTGGCGCTACGAGCTACTGGTAGCTACAAACGTCAACTACTGGGTCGTCGAAATCTGGCCGGCCATTTTCTTCTGGAAAGACGTTATCAAGCGGAACTACGCCTACAGCCTGTTCAAGGTTGCCAACCACAGCCCCCAGGGCGCTATCGGAAATACAGTGGGCTACGGATGCGTGGTGATTTCATCTTTCCTTGAAAAGGAAGAGGAGAAGGATTTCTCGAATAAGCGTTTCATTCCTGACAGTGACGATTTTGCTCGAGTCGTCGACGACAGAATTCCCTACACGCCGGCAAATGCAGCACACAAAGCTACCAAGCGTGAAGCTGCCGCCAAGCTAGCAGCCGGAAAGTCCGCCGAGGATCTCGCTGAGACTCAGCAGCAGCCGGTTATCAAGGCGGATATGGCCTGAGTGCATGTGATGTGTGCAAATCCTGGTTCGCCAGGTCCGGGAACGGTGTGTTCGAGTAAGAATGGTGTTTTCGGATCGCTCCCAAGCGATTCACCCATTCCCAAAGACCACACCGTTCCCTAGCACCACCAATTGCCAAATTATTATTACAAAACCGTGGCGACATCTAAGCCAATCTTCAGCGTCTTATTATATTCTTGTCCAGTGTGCTGTAGCTTCTCGGTGTGCGATCATGCATAATGTAGGCACTAGCACAACCAACTTATGGAACCGCAAAAAGACACTCAGTATTATCATTCGTATCGGCCGGGAGACAAACCTCGCCAGACAGAGCTGCCCACGGCCCACGAGGCGGTATCACTAGGGGGTGGCCAAGCGAGCTTCCCGGCCCTTGGCGCTACCCTGCCCGCCTACGGTGTACCGCTAGCTGGGGCGCAGCCTCAAGTTCAGGCAGCCCCGCACACACGCCGTTCTGTCAAAAAATGGCTGAAGCGGATCCTGATCAGTATCCTGATTATCGTACTTCTGGCCGGCGTTTACGTCGGCGCCAAATTCCTTATCAACGCCAGTAAGACGTTTGGCGGTAACTTGTTCGGTCTGGTCCAGAACGACAAGCTCGAGGGTGAGGATCAGGGGCGGGTCAATATATTGCTGGCCGGCAACTCGGCTGATGATGCCGGGCATGCTGGTGGCGATCTGACCGATTCGATCATGCTGATCAGCCTCAATACCAAGGATAAGACGGCGTTTGTGGTCAGTATTCCGCGCGACCTCTGGGTGGATATTCCTGGGCACGGCTACAGCAAGATCAATGCCGCCTACGTCTATGGTAAGTCTGATAAGTTCAGCCAATCTGGTTATGCGGTCGGCGGCATGGGTTTACTTGAAAAGGTTGTCGAGCAGAACTTCGATGTCACCATCAATTATTACGCACTCGTCAATTACACTGCCCTGCGCCAGGCGGTGGACGCTGTCGGTGGCGTCGATGTGACCATCAAGAGCAGCGATCCGCGCGGTCTGTATGATCCAAGCGCCGATTATTCCACTCGGAAGCCCTATGGTCCGCTGGTCAAGCTGACCAACGGCGTCCATACCCTCAACGGACAACAGGCCCTGAACCTCGCACGGGCCCGTGGAGACGCCTATGGCTCGTATGGCTACGCTCAGTCCGATTTTACGCGTACGGCCAACCAGCGGCTCCTGCTGGCCGCTCTGAAGGACAAAGCCACCAGTGCCGGTGTGGCTACCAACCCCGTGAGGCTCGGCAGCCTGCTCGACAGTATCGGTAATAATGTCCAAACCGACTTCAAAACCACCGAAGTTCGCCGACTGGTGACACTGAGTCAGCAGATCCCTAGCAGTAGTATCACCTCTGTCAGTCTGAATAGTGCCAACGGCAAAAACCTGCTGGCCAGCTACCGGACCTACAACGGTCAGTCAGCGCTGGTACCAGCCGCCGGGGTTGATGATTACTCTGACATCACAGCCTACCTCGACAAGCTACTGACGCCGCCAACGGCCTCAACCTCCAACTAGGCATTTGCCAAGTTTCAAGCCTGCTTTAAGAATCGCGGCCTATGCTACTGATATTGGGTTAGCTCGCAGGCACCCAATACAAAATAAAGGAGGCACATATGCAACACATCGAATTACCACGGGATTACGCGCTGGTCCTGCAAACCGTCCATGAGAACGGCGAAGAAGATTTTACCAACCTGGCCGAGACACTCCGCTTCGACCGCCAGCGCCTGGCGCACATCATCGAATCACTGAAGCACCGCGGGCTGATCTCGTTTAGCAGCTCGGCAAATAGCATCGGCCGCTCGGGCAATGACGCCTGGATTCGCCTCAGCTCCAAGGGCCGCAAAATCATGCAGACTATCTGGCCCGAGTCGAGCGGCCTATCGTATGGTTATTAGACGCCCGCCATTTGTTATACTGGAGCTAACCCATGGTAAACGACAAAGCGAACGAAACATCTCCGACTCCTAGCTCCAGCACCGTACCATCATCACGCGCCCGGCTGGCTTTATTGCTGCTGGGCGTTTTGGTAGGTGTTCTTGGGCTGTTGATCATCCGGTTTGCGACCTATCACCCGGAAACCGTCCATTACCACGCCAACTTTGC
>DHXQ01000032.1:40191-45421 GCA_002413755.1 Candidatus Saccharibacteria bacterium UBA5152
TGGGGTGCCTTCTTCGAGAACCTCGGTTGGGAGGTTGGGCCGGACTTTATCCATACCACTGACAAGCTATACGTCGCCGATGACACCAACAAGCTCAATATTATCCTCAACGGCGATGATCTGACTGATCTGACGAACATCACCAATCAGGTCATCAACGACAAAGACCGACTGCTGGTCAGCTATGGCCCGAGTGACAAGAGCGTGCTTGGCTCTGAGTTTAAGACGGTGCCGAATAATGCCGCCAAGTTTGACAGCGACAAAGATCCGGCCAGCTGTGGTGGCGACGAGTCGCCAGGTTTCTCGGAACGCTTGCACCACCTGCGATAGTGTGTATTTTCTAACTTACAGACCATACGCGGCCGCCTATGCTGAGACTGTTAGCAATTAAGCAAAGGAGGCGCGATATGGGTACAGATGGACATAAAGCAGACATGTCAGACAAAGATGAAACTGACAAAACTGGGATGGAAGATATGACGCTAGAGGAAAAGATGATGCGCGAGCGCAAGGACGGCCAGCAAGAAGCCTCCGACACGGTGTAGCCAGCCCCGGGTCATATATAACAACATCAAGGAGTCCGCGGAGAAATCTGCGGGCTTTTTAGTATGTGTTGTAAGAATGTCCTAAGTCCCTTGCGAGTCTACGATAGGCGGGTCTATAATCGGAATCAGCATTGTGGGTGCTGGCTTGGTCTCGTACCGGCCTTCTTACTCACCTGCTTTTACAACCCTTAGAACGCACACACACCAACACCCCTCACCCGGAGTGCTTAGGCGTCCCTGCAATCTTTTCAAGCAAGACGTGCTGCTTCTCTGCCCCAGCGGAGTGATATACAAACTTCAAACGGTAATTTGTATGTTCGGCGGTATCTCTCACTGTTTTAATCCGTTACTGGTAATCATCATGATTTTCAGATCTCTTCACAAATCTTAGTTTTAGGAGCTTGAACCTATGAACAAAATCGTTATTAACCAAGAAGTCCGTGTTACAAGTGTTTATTTCCGCCCCGGCCGGCACCTCAAAGGATTCCCGAAGCGTATGGAATACGGCGGCCGCGAATACACCTTTTTAGAGTCGGGACTGCGCTACCTCGTCCAGAAGGGCCAGCAATTGATTGAAATCTTTGATATGACAGACGGCAGCCAGGATTATCGGCTGAAGTTTGATGCCTCAGGCCAGATCTGGACACTAATTGGTATCAAGGAGGGCAATCATGCAATCGCTTAAAACCATCCTTGATACTCGGCCGACTACCCGAGCATTGGCCTTACCCTTCGCTAATCCTGCCAATTTGCCGACCTATTTCTTCGAGGACCAGGATATCCTACACACCGAAACCGACACGCCGTATATCCTACGGGTTCGTGATATGGCAGATGACGATAAGCCGCGCGAGCGGATGATGAAGCTCGGCCCGTCCGAGCTGTCGCTGACCGAGATTATCGCCGTGCTACTCAGCGTTGGTACCCGCCGTGAAGAAGTCATGACCATGGCCAGTCGCATTCTGAAGGAATACGGCGAACGGGCCATTTTGCAGGAGACCAGCCCTCGCCGTCTGGCGGAAGCGCTGGATATCCCGGTGACCAAGGCTTGTCAGCTGGTGGCCGGCTTCGAGCTTGGTCGCAGATTTTACCAAACCCGCGCCGGCAAGCCGCTTGTGGTGCGCACTGCTCGCCAGGCCTATGCCTACCTCAGCCAAATGGGTGATCTGCAAAAAGAGCAGCTGCGCGCCCTGTATCTGGGTAGCCGTTACCAGATTGTTCACGAGGAAATTGTGTCGGTCGGCAGCCTGACAGCTAATATCATCCACCCGCGTGAGGTCTTCGAGCCGGCTATCACCCACGGTGCGGTGGCGGTCATCGTCGCCCACAACCATCCCTCGGGCTCACTCGAGCCAACCGCTGCCGACCTTGACGTCACACTGCAGCTGGTCGAGGGCGGCAAATTGCTCGGCATCGAGCTGCTCGACCATTTGATTATTGCCGGTGAGTCATATTTGAGTATGATGGAAAAAGAAACCTGAAACGTAAGAGGATATGTAAATGATCACCCAGACCAACCGCACCTACCAGTTGCCTACCCGCCCCTCATTTCTGCGTCATGCCTCCGGAGTCCAGCCCTATGCGGCTGATGCCGATTGGCCGAGCGACGATGACCTGTCGGATTTACTGTTTGAAGCCCGGATCTGCTCCGGCGATTACTTCGTGACACTGTCAACAGAGCTCGACAAACTCTCGGCTCTTCTCGAGGAGGATGGTATTCCGGAGTCGGCTGCCTTACAGCGTATCAGCGCCGAGCTCACCTACCTCGATAAGCACTACAAGCTGCAGTCAAAGTAAGCATTCTGTAATTCACACATTTCCAGCTATAATATAGATAATATATTTTAGCAACGGGCTGTTCCGGGAAGATCTGTATGTTGTTGTCAGTGAGTGTCAATGAAAAATCGTTCGGCCATAAGGTCCTGTATCAGGGGCTGGAGTTTACGATCCAGGAAAATGAGAAAGTTGGACTGATTGGCCGGAATGGCACCGGCAAGTCCACCCTGTTTGGCATCATCACCGGTGATGACAAAGATTATGATGGTGAAATCATCCTCAAACGGGGCGCAGTCTTGGTTTCCAGCCGCCAGGAACACCACGGCCACGAAGCCAAGACCGTCCTGGAATATATCCAGGGTGACCTGCCGGAATATAAGCGCTTATCGCACATTCTCGATACTTATCCGGCAACCATGGCCGATAGTACCCGCAAAATGCAGGAATACAGTGACGCCCTCGAGCGCTTCAGCGACCTCGGCTACTACCAGCTGGAGGACGAGATCGAGCAGGCCCTGGATATATATCAGATTGATAAGTCCAAGCTCCATGCTACCCTCGGCGATCTGAGCGGCGGCCAGAAGCGGATGGTGGAGCTGATCAAGGTGGAACGCTCGCGCGGGCACATTGCCCTGATTGACGAGCCAACCAACCACATGGACTATGTCGCCAAGGCGGCCTTCGTGAAGTGGCTGGGTGGTGCCCAGGAGACGGTTATCGTCATTACCCATGACCGCGACGTACTGCGCGAGGTCGACCGGATTATCGAGATACGTGACGGCCAGGCCTATAGCTTCCGCGGCAACTATGATGATTACCTGCGTACCAATACTAGCCAGATGACCTCGCAGGTCAACGAATATGACATTACCCAGAAGCGGATCCGCAATCTGCAGGAAGATGTCATCCGTTTTCAGCGGTTGAAGGAGAAATCACGCGATCCAGGCACGATCCGGCGCTTTAAGTCGCAGGAGCAACGGGCTCGCGATGAATTCACCAAGTTACAAGGGCTGGAGAAGCCGTCGTTTTGGATTGATCAGAATTCTGTGGAAACCATGAATGACAAACTGACGGCGTCGTACGACAAATACAAGGCGCGCAATATCCGCATCAAGACCCGGACCAAAGAGTCGGCATCGCACCGTTTGCTGATCGAGGTCAGCAAACTGAGCCTAGGCTACGGTGACAAGCCGCTGTTTGCCGATATCAGTTTTCAGCTGCACGAGGCGGAACGGATCCGGCTGCACGGGCGCAATGGTGCCGGCAAGACAACTCTCGTCCAGGCAATCATGGCCCGTTCGCGCGGCGATACTATTGCCAGTCATGTTTTTGCGGGCACCATTGCCGTCGAAAAAGAACTCAAGATCGGGCTCTATGAGCAAGAGATTAACCCTAAATACCTGCAGTTCACCCTGTCCGAGGCGCTCGAACAGGTGCTGCTCGATAAAGACGTGCCGGTTAGCAACGAAAAGATTAAGCAACTACTAGCGGATTATCTGTTCAATCCGGCCACCGATGGTGACATGCCTTTGCCTAAGCTGAGCGGCGGCCAAAAGGCTCGCTTCCAGCTGATCTCCATGCTGGCTGACGACCCGATGGTGTTGGTGCTCGATGAGCCGACGAACCACCTCGACCTGCCGAGTATCGAAGAGCTCGAACATGCCCTCGCTAGTTATCACGGGGCAATTATTTACATTTCGCACGATAGCTATTTCGCTGATAAATTGGCTGGCCAGACAATTACTATTGGGGGCTAACTGCGCCCAGGCCGATAGCTAGCGGTTACAGATAATAACCCGGATGCCGGGGATGAGTTTGACGGCTTCGCGGTAGGTCATGCCCATTTTGACGCCATAAGCTTTGGCCTGTTTGGAACAGGAAGTGATAATGTAGCGGCCGAGATTACTGTGCGGCTGAGTTGTTAGGCGATAACGCTTACCGGGCGGATTATTGTCACGGGCAAAGGCCCAGAAATACTTTTGATCGGTGGCGGTAGTAAGCGAGAGCTGCATAACTACATTATACATGCTATTTGCGCATATGGCTATATCATTGCAATAAGCATAAGCTTATTGGGCTGGAGCTGACGCGGTTGCTTAGGCGGCGTTGTTGAGCAGCACTTTGAAGGTTGTGCCGACGCCGACTTCGGATTCGACATCAATCTTGCCGCCGTGGAGTTCGACGACCTCATTTGACCAGTAGAGGCCTAGGCCGGTGCCACCGACCCGGACAGACAACGGGTTGTCGATGCGGGAAAATTTCTTGAACAGCTTGCCCATATCATGCTTGGCGATGCCAACGCCTTTGTCGGTGATGGTTACAACGGTCTTTTCGTGCGCTACCGATTGGACTTTGACACTGATCGACTTGCCCGGCGGGGTATATTTGCTGGCATTATCAATGATATTTCCGAGGGCCATGCGGATGTATTCGGTGTCAACCAGGGCACGGACGACTTTCTTGGGCACGGTGTACTCAATCGCCTGGTTGCGGCCGCTGAATGTCGAGGCAGCGTCATGTATGATGCTTTCCATCAGACTGCCTAGGTCGGTTTCGATGCGCTTCAGGCTGATCTTTTTGAGGTCGAGCTTAGCCACCCGCAATATGTCGTTGACGACTTGGATCTGGCGCTCGTTTGATTCGTAGGCACTTTGTAAAAATCGCTGCTGCTCATCGCTGATTGTCCCGGCGTAGCCTTCCAGGATCATGCCGACGTATTGCTTGACAGCGGTGGCTGGCGTGCGCAATTGGTGTGACGCCAGGGCGATAAACTCATCTTTGGAGCGGTTAATCTCAATTAGTTGGTGGACACGCTGCGATTCGAGGAGCTTGCGCTGCAGCGAATAGCGCATCACTCGCGACAGCAGCTCACTATCGAGCGGGCCTTTGACCAGGTAATCGGCCACGCC
>DHXQ01000039.1:0-9306 GCA_002413755.1 Candidatus Saccharibacteria bacterium UBA5152
AGTCATGGCTCAAATCCAAGCACGGCATCGCCGATGTTTACGGACCGATTAATGGCACCATTACCAGTGACTACCGATTCAACCGGCACGATGATTATCAGATACCGGGCGAGCCAGTTAATCCAGCCTGGTATATAGACGTCTTTGAACAAGCTGGCTTCACGGTCTTCAACCGGTACGTGTCCGGTATCTCCAAGCATTATCAACTGCTCGTGAAGCTCTTAACCGCCCAAAAACCCTCAGCCACCTACGCGCATCTCATCCTACGGCCGTTCCGACTGGACAATCAAATGGCCGACTTCAGAATCTACCACGAACTGATGAATGCTATCTTTCCGGATAACAGCATCTACTGCCCGGTGCTGACGTTCGAGGAGCGAGTCTATAATATGGCCGACAAGGATCCGATTTTCGATCCTGATTACACCTATTTTTTGGAAGATGGCGACCAGACTATTGGATTTATTGTGGCCTATCCTTACCGGCAAAATCTGATCGTCAAAACCATCGGCATCCTGCCGGCCTACCGTCACAAACATCTCTCCAACCTGTTAATTAAGAAAGTCCATGACCAGGCAGCGCAAGACGGGCTGCGGGCCGCTATCTATGCCACGGTCCGCGTTGGCAACGCGGTTTACAAAATGAAGCGGCCCGGCGTCAGGGCGCACCGCCAATACGTCACGCTGCACGC
Organism: Candidatus Saccharibacteria bacterium UBA5152; assembly: GCA_002413755.1. Taxonomy (GTDB): domain Bacteria; phylum Patescibacteriota; class Saccharimonadia; order Saccharimonadales; family UBA4665; genus UBA4665. Next base: position 692 of record DHXQ01000039.1, read on the forward strand.
CAACTTATAACTAAGCACTATCAAACTTCGTCAAGAAATGACATAAATGCGGCCCGGTTGTCAGCCGGACTGATCGTCGGGCGAGAAAGTTCGCTACGGGGTAGCGTGTTGACCCGAACTTCAAGTAGTACCGGCCCGTCCAGCTCACGAATAGCCTGCAGCGCCGCCGTGAGCTCAGTAGCTTCTGTGACGCGGCGGACATGCGCATAGCCGCTGGCCTGAGCAATCGCTGGGATATCGATCATGAATCCCACCGTGGGCTGGCCGCCAACCGACTCATGGGCACCGTTATTTATGAGTATATGATAAAAATTTTTGAGCCGTTTGCTACCGATAATTGGCAACGCTCCCATGTGCATCAGCAACGCGCCGTCACCATCAATACAGTAGATACGCCGGTCTGGCTTGTGCTGCGCAATCGCCGCGGCAATAGTCGAAGCATGCCCCATACCGCCAACGATTAGTAGGTCCCGGCGGTGGCCTTGGCCGGTCTCTTCACGGTATTCAAATAGTTCGCGGCTGGCCTTGCCGGTGGTGGCGACCAGCGCATCACGCTCATCCAGACTTTGGATGACAGCCTGGATTGCCTGTTCTCGGCTGAGTGGGTAGGCTTGCACACCACCCGGTCGATCGTAGGGCGCGATTGTGCCAGCTTCCACTACAAGTGCCACTGGCTGCTGCAATTCCTGGGCAATATGCACTGCCCGGCCAATCTGTAACTTAGCTTGACGCGCATCCTTCGACAAAATTTGATACGGAATGCCGAGGGCGTCCAGCAGGCTGGTCGTTATCGGCCCTTGCTTCTTGTGCTGCGGCTCATCATCCATTCCAGATTGTCCGCGCCAACCAACCAACAAAACCATCGGAACAGCCATGACCAGCGGATCGGCCAACGACACCAGAGGGTTGAGCGCATTGCCGAGCCCGGAATTCTGCATATAGACCAGCGGCACTTTTTTCGTAGCCACGTAAGCGCCAATCGCCAAGGCAACCGCGTTACCTTCATGGATAGCTATGTCATGAGCTGTACCGGCATGATCGGCCAGATAATAGCCAAACGGGCTCAGCAACGAATCGGGCACACCGCAAAAGTAGGCGACGCCCGCCGCACGAAACGTTTCATATAACATCGCTGGCAAAAGTTGCGAACCGGAAGCGTCAGCAGACATGCTATTCACGACCTCGGGATCAGCTTCAGCAAGTCAGCTATCGGCAGACAGACTGCCTCAGCCTCCAAACCGCGCTGATTCTCTAAAATAACCTGCGCCACTCGCTCCATTGCCGGGTATGAGGCGCGCAGTAGCTGGTTGGCGTAGACAACAATATTGGCGCCCCAGGCCGTTAGCTCAGCCTCATGGATGGCATTGTATGTGGTAGGTACGAGCATCAAGGGTTTGCGATTTGGTAGTGCGTTGTAAGCTTTGGTGAAGACTTTGATATCGAGCCCTGTGCTATCTTTTGAATGAATCATAATCGCACTGGCGCCGGCATCCAAATATACCTGGGCACGCTTCAGGGCATCAGCCTGTCCGGCGCCAGTCACCAGGCTTTCGATGCGGGCAATGATCATAAATTGCTCGTGCGTCCGGGCATCGATGCCGGCTTTAATCTTGGCAGCAAATACCATGGGGTCTTCCTGGTTGTGCTCGGAAATTGCCGCCTGGAGCGAGTTTCGCTTTAGGCCATTCTTATCTTCAATAACGACTGCTGACACACCTAATCGCTCAAGCGTTCTAACAGTATGTACAAAATGCTCGGCGTGGCCGCCAGAATCACCGTCAAATATAATCGGCTTGGTGGTAACTTCCAGAATCTCATTGATGGTCGCGAAGCGCGAGGTCCGATCAACCAGTTCGGTGTCGGGCTTGCCCTTGGCCATTGAGTCGGTCAGGCTGCTGATCCACAGCGCATCAAATACCTGCGGCTGGCCCTGGACGTCGCGAGCCTGGGCATGTTCGACAATCAGTGCACTCAAACCATTGTGGGCTTCCATGACACGGATAGTTTGTTTAGCGTCAAGTAACCGGCCAAGCTGGCTGAGGCGCCGTCCGGGAGTAACCCCCGCGGATTTCAGTTTCTGGGTCAGTTCGGTGCTTGATATGCCTTCGGTGTAGTCAGGCTCGATCAGTATTCCGCCCCACTCGGCAATTGTATCCAGCACCTGCTGCCGGGTCTGCGCCTGGACACCTGTCTGCCAATCCGAACCATGAACGACATAGTTCGGCCGCAGTTTGCGCAGATTTGGACGATAGTCCAGCGTTGTTTGTGGAATAACTTGGCTGACACCCCGAATATTTTCAATCACTGCCAGCCGCTGTTCAAAATTCATAAATGGCAGCCGCTTATAGCTGGCGATCGCCTCGTCGGTCAGCAAGCCAATTGTCACCACACCGTGTTTCTCACCCTGTTTGATGATATTCAGATGGCCCGGGTGTAAAATATCGGCGCTCATCGCGATATAGACAGTCTTTGATGGCCCCTGTGTCTTCATATCTCTAGAATGTAACAGATTAACCATTTGACGTACAGCTGGTGGATAGCCTAAAATTTAAGCAACTATATGCCCGACACTGTCGTTCCAACCCATTCTGCCCAACATCATGCCGATGCGCTTAACGCGCGTGCCAAGACTTTCGCCCTGGTCACCGTGGCCATGGCCTTCATCATGGACTTGCTGGACACCACGATCGTTAATATTGCTATCCCCTCGATCCAGGCAGATCTGGGCGCCAGCTACTCGACCATCCAGTGGTTAATCGCCGGCTATGCACTGACTTTTGCCGTTCTATTGATTACCGGCGGCCGGATGGGGGACGTCTTTGGCTACAAAAAAGTTTTCATGTACGGCGTTGCCGGCTTTACTGTCGCCTCACTGCTCTGTGGTTTGGCCTGGAATTCAGAAGTCCTGATTATTGCCAGGCTTATTCAGGGTGCGATGGCAGCCCTGATGGTTCCACAGGTCATGAGTGTTATGCAAATCCTTTTCAAACCGCATGAACGAGGTAAGGTGATGGGCACCTTCGGCGCAATGGCCGGGATCGCCGCTACGCTCGGTCCAGTTGTCGGTGGTATTTTGATCCACTTCAACATCGGCGGGCTGCAGTGGCGGCCAATTTTCCTGATCAATGTACCTGTCGGTATCGTCTCTCTAATTATGGCTACGCGCTACCTGCCCGACGGCAAGTCGCCGCACCCGCTGAAGCTCGATATCATTGGTACAATCTTGGTTGTGATTGCCATGAGCCTGCTAGTCTTCCCACTGATCGAAGGCCGCGACCTCGGCTGGCCGCTGTGGATATTCCTGCTGATGGCCGCCGCCATTCCTTTCCTATTTGTGTTTGGCAAATGGCAAGTCATCAAAGACCGCCGCGACCATTCACCACTGATCGTGCCAGCACTGCTAAAGACCCGGACGTTCGTCACCGGATTGATCATCAACATCACCTTCGAAGCGGCGATGCTCGGATTTTTCCTGCCCTTCACCCTGATCATGCAGGTCGGACTAGGCTATGAAATCATCAAGGCCGCCCTGGCCGGCATCCCAACCGCCATCGGTATCTCGGTCACCATGGCCGTCTTCAGCCAAAAGTTAATCCCCAAGCTCGGCCGCTACGCCCTGACACTGGGCACGGTGCTGATGGCCCTTGGTCTTGGCGTCCTGTACTTCACGATTCATCACAGCGGTCTCGACACCAATCCGTTTGAATTAATCCCCGGCTTGCTGCTGGTTGGTGCCGGTATGGCGATGATTATGTCGCCAATCTTTGCCGTCGTCCTGACCGATGTCGACTCGAAGCACGCCGGCTCGGCCTCCGGTGTCCTGAACGCCGTCCAACAGCTCGGCGGCGCGATTGGCGTTGCCCTGATCGGCGTCGTGTTCTTTGGACAACTGACAGCGCACGCCGCCACCAGCTTTGATAGTGTCGCGCCTGGGATTCGCACCCAACTGTCTGCCCTCCACCTGCCTGCCGCCGAGCAAGACCAGATCATTGACGGTGCCCGTGCCTGCTACGCCGACCGCTCCACCCAAAAGGACAACTCGGCCACGCCCGCCAGCTGCAAGCAGTTCACGCCCAACCCTGCCGAACATGCCAACCTGACGCCCCAGCAAGCCGCCGCCCAAAAGCAGATCGGTACCATCCTGACCACCAATCTCAAGCAGGCCAACACCAACAACTTCATCCACGGCTTCCGCTCGGCGGTTACTTTCGAGTTGGTTATCCTGGCAATCGTCTTCGGCCTCAGCTTCCTGCTGCCGCGCCACATCCGCCCCGAAGCTTACGAACAGGCTGGCTAAACTGTGACAAATTCGATGACTCCACAAGACCATACAGCCACCAAGACGCTGTACCTCGTCCGCCATGGCCAGAGTACCCATAACGTCGCACCGGTGTTCCAATCCGAGGCGCCGCCCCTCAGTGATATAGGGCTACAGCAAGCTGGGCTCATTGCCGAACGGGCGTCGCATTTGTCCTTCGAGACCTTGCTCGCCAGCCCACTGCCCCGCGCCCGGCAGACGGCCGAAGCCATCGCCCGCACCACCGGCAAGCAGCCGGAGTTTATGGATCTTTTAGCCGAGGTTAGAAAGCCGACCAGCATCGCCGGCAAACCACACACTGACGAACAGGCTGGCAAAATCTGGATAGCATGGCGCAAGAGCCTCTTTGAGGGTGGGCCGCGCATCGAAGATGGTGAAAACTTCGACGACATCGTCGGCCGGGCCCGCCAAGTCCTGGCCAATCTGGAAAGCCGTCCAGAAGAATCGATGGTCGTGGTAACTCACGGCTTCTTCCTGCGCACCCTCATTGCCGTTGTGGCAGTCGGCGACGCGCTCACCCAAGAGGCTTACAGTAATTTTCGCAAGGTGATGATTGTCGAAAACACCAGCCTGACTGTCCTGCGCCACGTGTCAGCATTTGACGAAGCTGCCAGTTGGCGTCTCGCGGCCTACAATGACCAAGCGCACTTAGCCGACTAAGTTTGCTATGATTAAAGTATGAAACTATATGCCGCCCGGTTTGTACTGTTGATTGCAACGTGTGCTGCAATCCTCTGCGGGTTATCCGGTACGGCGGCTGCGGCCGGCGTCAACGATTTCACGATTCAAAATTATCAGATCGATTATTATCTTGGACGCGATAGCGCCGGCCATTCGACGCTCAAAACTGTTGAATCAATCACCGCCCTGTTCCCGCAATCCGACCAAAATCATGGTATCGAGCGAGCTATTCCGAATGCCTACGCCGGCCATTCGACGACTCTGACCATCAACTCCGTCACGGACGAGACAGGCAAATCCCTCAATTACACCACCCGCGTATCAAATGATGACGAGGTGCTGCGGATTGGCGATGCTAACGGCTACGTCCATGGCTCGCAGACTTACAAACTAACCTACACCCAGCTCGATGTCACAAAATATTTTGCCAACACCGACGACGATGAATTTTACTGGGACACAAACGGCACTGAGTGGTTGATACCAACCTACAACTTTTCTGCTGCCGTGCACATGCAAAACGGCCTGGCCAGCAAAGCAACCGGCCGTCGCAGCTGTTATATTGGATCGGCCGGTTCGAACGCCAACTGCCAAATAGACAAGACCGATGACGGTTACCGTGTCCAAGCCGCCAGCCTGCAACCCGGCGAAAACATCACCGTTGCAATTGGTTTTCCAGCGCACTCCTTTACCCCACACAAAACGACTTTGGCTGAACGCTTTACCGAGTACGCTGCAGTGATGGCAATCATCTCGCTACCACTCGGCATCCTGGCCGTCGTTATCCTTGGCGTCCGCTACAACCGAGCATCAATGCGCAAAATCGAGCACACCACCATCGTGCCGGAATATGTTCCACCCCGAGATACCAGCGTGACGATTGCTGCCTGTATTTATAGTAAACAAACAGCCGTCTTTAGCGCCCAGTTAATCGACTTTGCCGTCCGCCATTACACGAAAATTTACCAAACGCGCGCCAAGTCATTCTTCCGCCCCGCTAAATACGAAATCGAAATTATTAAAGACATTTCCGACCTGCATGATGAGGAACAAGAGATCTTCCGCGATATCTTCCCCTCGACTGCGGTCGGTACCAGGCTAGATATGGCAAGTCTTAAAAATAACACTGCTGTTTCGCTTAAGGTGATGGATAACAAAAAGAAAATCGACGCTCATATCAAAGGTGACTATGCGCTGCGGGCTCGCATGCCTGAGGTGTCACGCTGGTTCAAGCGCGCCGCCCTGGTGTTACTGCTACTTTCAATTCCCCTGCTGTCATTCTGGCTGGCCGGTGCCGCAGTTATCGCCTTCATCATGTCATTTACAATCTTTCCGCTAACCGACAAAGGTCTGGACTTGTACCACTACCTCGAAGGTTTGAAACTATACATCAAGACAGCCGAAGTTGACCGGATCAAAATGCTGCAAACACCCGAAGGCGCCCTCAAACTCCCGGCGCCCATCGACACTACAGATAAGCGTCAACTGATACAGCTGTACGAAAAAGTGCTACCTTACGCCATGCTATTTGGCCTCGAAAAGGATTGGAACAAAGAACTCGGCCGCTATTACGAAGAACTCAAACAATCGCCGGATTGGTATAGCGGCGGTAACAATGCCGTTTTCAACGCTGCGCTCTTTAGCTCCGCCATCAGCAATTTCAACACTGCTGCCGCCTACAGCGGTGCGGCCAGTTCATCGTCAGGTGGCAGTTCTGGCGGTGGTTCGTCCGGTGGGGGCGGTGGTGGAGGTGGAGGTGGAGGCTGGTAACCTGATCGCCAGTTCGTAACCCGAAGATTAGCTATCGTGGGCGGCTTGCAGCTCAGCGACAACGATCTTGTTCATCGCCAGCATCGCTTGCATCACCTTTTGAGCTTTGGCTGGATCGGGGCTCTGCATCAGTTCACCGAGCTGCTTCGGCACGACCTGCCATGAGACACCAAACTTGTCCTTCAGCCAGCCGCACTGGCCGGGCTCGCCACCGTCGGCGGTCAAGGCATCCCAATAATAATCGATTTCTGCCTGGTCTTTGCAGCTGACGAATAACGAAATCCCGTCGCTGAACGCAAAATGGTCGCCGGCGTCCATCGCCATGTAATCCTGGCCATCGAGCGTGAATGCGGCGTGCAGTAACTGGTCGCTGCCAGGCATGACCATCGATGAATTGATGCTCGAGTTCATAAAGAGCGAGGTGTAGAAATTGACCGCGTCCATCCCGTGGTCTTTGAAGGTTAAAAATGTGGTGATTCGTTGCATACGTTACTCCTTGTTTTATTATTCCCAAGTGTCCTGGTTGAGTTTCAGGAATAACGCCTCGTCAGCGTCAGTTTGCGGCGGCGCAAGTGAAGCATTTCGTCTGGCAATGACGCCCCGAATCCCGCGACCCATCGTAACGAGCTCTCGAATGATACGCCGGTCCGCTGCAAACCGCGGTGCCAGTTCGACTTTATCCGGCTTCAGCGAGTCTGAACCAATAATTGCTGCCAGCATTTTGCGACGCGCTGTCAAAGTTTTTCCGGCAAATTCTGCATCATCTAAGCTATATAGATCGGAGATCATGATGCACGCCGTTGGATCATGGGGATCAGGTTGGGCGGCGCTGAGATGTCCCGGAGACACAAACGTTACGACGTCACCGGCGATCACTGCGCGATGTCCCTTAAACACTTCGTAGATAGCCGACCCAATACCCCGATATTTGTATGTCTGGTCAGTCCTGACATTTTGTTCATCAAGACCAGACATAATCACGACCGGCAGATCGCCGGTAGCGTCAACTTCAGCAACCACCTGACTGCCTGGATAGGCTAATTCATAGCCCCACGCCCGGCCGGCTGGCATGTCTTCTGCTGATGTGACCTCTTTCGGCACTAATAGCTCAACACTGTGTATCCCCATATACATAGTATAAACCTCCTTACAAGCGCCGTGTGGCGGCGCATCTACACACAAACACCAGCGCTTATGGTATATTTTAAGTACACATGAGTAGCAGACACCGCCAGCTCGCCCCGATTGGGATCGTCATTTTAGCGGTCGTGACTGTGATTCTGGTTGCCCTGAAGGCTTCCGGCGGTCATATCGCCATCCTGAGCCCGGCTGGCACCATCGCCACCCAGCAGCGTAACCTCTTGGCGATTGCCTTTGGATTAATGCTCCTGGTTGTAATTCCAGTGTTTATTTTGGTATTTTATATCTCCTGGAAGTACCGCGCTGGCAACACCAAAGCCAATTACCAGCCCGAGTGGAGCGGCAATCGTAAGCTCGAAACCCTGTGGTGGGGTTTTCCGTTTGCGCTGATCGCGGTGCTGGCGATTCTGGCCATTACATCGACACGCAGTCTCGATCCGGCGCGGGCCATCCAGTCCAACCAAAAGGCCATGGTCGTCCAAGTCGTGGCACTGCAGTGGAAGTGGCTCTTTCTCTACCCCGAGCAGCATGTCGCCAGCGTCAATTACGTCAACTTTCCGGCTGGACGACCAGTGGAATTTCAGATCACTTCGGATGCGCCGATGAATTCGTTTTGGATCCCGCGGCTGGGCGGCCAGATTTATGCTATGTCGGGTATGACTACCCAACTCAATTTGGAGGCCGCCCAGCCCGGCAGCTTTCACGG
>DHXQ01000039.1:9498-13796 GCA_002413755.1 Candidatus Saccharibacteria bacterium UBA5152
GAGGCCAGCACGCCACAGGACTTCGACAACTGGGTGGCAACAACCAAAAGCATTCCAAGTGACCTCAGCTTGGCGTCGTATGTCGCGCTGGCCCGACCGACGGTGCTCGAGAAGCCTCAAAATTACTCAGCATACGAGCCAGGCCTGTACAATGACATTATCGCAAAATATAACAATCCAGGCGCGCTAAAGGCGACACAATGATTAGCTCAGTGAGGCACATTTTATCAGAGAGGCGAATTCTATAATGTTTGGTAGGTTAAACTTCGAGGCCTTGGTGCACGACCCGATCACGATGGGCGGGATTGTTGGCGCTGCGCTGGCCATATTGGCGATTATCTTTTTCCTGACCTATTTCAAAAAGTGGACCTGGCTCTACAAAGAATGGCTGACCTCGCTCGACCCCAAGAAAATCGGCGTGATGTACATCCTGGCGGCTACCGTCATGTTGCTACGCGGGCTAGCCGATGCTGTCATGATGCGCGTCCAGCAGGCCACCTCTGTCGGCAGTCATCAGGGTATCGTGTCAGCCGACACCTTCCAACAGGTTTTTTCGGCGCACGGCACGATCATGATCTTCTTCGTAGCCATGGGCTTCATGTTCGGCATTTTGAACCTGATCGTACCGCTGCAAATCGGTGCCCGTGATGTCGCCTTCCCGTTCATGAACTCGGCCAGCTTCTGGTTATACATTGCCGGTGCGCTACTAGTGAACTTGTCGCTGGCCGTCGGCGAATTCTCAGCCGCCGGTTGGTTGGCTTATCCGCCACTGTCTGAGCTGGCTTACAGCCCGGGGGTTGGGGTCGATTATTGGATCTGGAGCCTCCAGATTGCCGGTATTGGTAGTTTGTTGTCTGGAGTGAACTTCCTGGTGACGATTATCAAAATGCGGGCACCGGGCATGACAATGATGAAAATGCCAATCTTTGTCTGGAGCGTTTTGGGCGCCATGTCACTGGTGGCCTTTGCTTTCCCGATCCTGACCGCTACACTGGGCATGCTCGGGCTGGATAGATTGATGGGGATGCACTTCTTTACCTCGACGCTGGGCGGCAACCCGATGATGTACGTCAACCTGATCTGGGCCTGGGGCCACCCCGAGGTGTACATCCTGATCCTGCCGGCCTTCGGCATTTTCTCTGAACTGGTCGCCACCTTTTCGGGCAAACGCTTGTTTGGCTACAAATCGATGGTCATTGCCCTGATGTCGATCACGATTTTGTCTTTCCTGGTCTGGCTGCACCACTTCTTTACGATGGGTGCCGGGGTCGATGTCAACACCTTCTTCGGCATTATGACGATGATAATCGCCGTTCCAACGGGCGTGAAAGTATTCAACTGGCTGTTCACGATGTACCGCGGCCGAATTAGGTTCACAACCCCGATGCTGTGGTTCCTGGGCTTTGTCACCACCTTCACAATTGGCGGCATGACCGGTGTGCTGATGTCATTGCCGGCTGTAGATTTTCAGGTCCACAACAGCCTCTTTCTGGTGGCACACTTCCACAATGTGATCATCGGTGGCGTGCTGTTCGGCTACTTTGCTGGCCTGTCCTACTGGTTCCCGAAGATCACCGGCTTCCGGCTCAACGAAAAACTCGGCAAGATTGCCTTCTGGTGCTGGCTAATCGGCTTCTTGCTGGCCTTCCTGCCGCTCTACGCCCTCGGTATGATGGGTGCGACTCGGCGGCTGGATCACTACGATGCTTCACAGGGTTGGCAGTGGCTGTTCATCATCGCTGCCGTCGGCGTAGTCGTCATCTGCGCCGGTGTTGCCTTCCAGGTCCTGCAACTTGTCGTCAGCGTCTTGCAGCGCAAATCACGCCTCGACCTAACAGGTGACACCTGGAACGGCCGGACACTCGAATGGTCTGTGTCATCACCGGCGCCGGAGTATAACTTCGCCATTATCCCAACTGTTAGCGAGCGCGACGCCTTCTGGGTCCAAAAACAAGCCCTGGCAGCTGCCGATCCGAATGCCAAACCGGCCAAGCCGAACTACCTGCCAATCCACATGCCGAAGAATACCGGCCTGGGCATGGTCATTGCTGGCTTCGCCTTCCTGGTCGGGTTTGGGCTGATCTGGCACATCTGGTGGCTGGCCATCATCGGCTTCGTCGGCATTGTGGTCACACTGGTCGTCCGTTCGCTCGACGAAGATACCGAACATGTCATTCCAGTTAGCGAAATTATCGAACTTGAGACTAAATTTGCCGAAGCCAGGAGTCAGGCATGAGCAATGATGCTGAGGTATTAGCTGAAGTCCAGCCGATCATTGATGGGGATCAGTTCCAGAACAAGACCATCTTCGGCTTCTGGGTCTACCTGATGACCGACCTAGTGCTGTTCGCCAGCCTATTTGCCACCTTCGCCGTGTTGCACAACAACACCGCCGGCGGCCCTGGTGGCGCCGAGCTCTTCAAGCTACCGTACGTCCTCATCGAAACCATATTGCTGCTGACCAGTAGCTTCAGTGCCGGCCTTGGCCAGCTGGCAGCTCGGCGGCGCGACAAGACACAAGTCCTGATCTGGTTCGGCATTACCTTCGTACTCGGCGCGGCCTTCCTGGGGTTGGAGCTCCATGAGTTCTCCAATCTGGCAGCAGAAGGCCACAGCTGGGCCCGTAGCGGCTTTTTGTCCGCATTCTTCACACTGGTTGGTACCCACGGCGCGCACATCGCCAGCGGCCTGATATGGATGGCTCTACTATTGGTCCGGGTCGCCCAAAAGGGCGTCACGCCGCGGATGATCAAACGCCTCAGCCTACTCAGCCTCTTCTGGCACATGCTGGATGTCGTCTGGATCTTTATCTTTACAATCGTTTATCTGTTAGGAGTACTCTAGATGTCTACACCTGCACACGCCAGCACCAAACCCTACATCATCGGCTTCGTCCTGTCGCTGCTACTGACGACCGAGGCTTACATCCTGACGACCAGCCACAGCTTCGCCACCGGCACGATCATTATCATCGTCCTGGTGCTGGCCATCGTCCAGCTGCTGGTCCAGCTATTCTTCTTCCTACACCTCGACCGGATGGCCAAAACACCGTGGAATATCCTGATGTTTGTCTTCATGGCCTTTACCGTCAGCCTGGTGATCTTCGCCTCATTATGGATTATGAAAAACCTGGATTACGGCCACACCCATCCCGCCGAACAAACCAGTCAATACCTGAAAAATAATGAAGACCTCTAAAGCCACTGGCCGCACAACCGCCGTCCTCGCCGACCAGGTTGCTACAAATCCGCGGGCTCTCTTCCGCGAATACTATCTGCTAACCAAGCCCGGCATCATCCGCGGTAATCTGTTCACTGCCAGCGCCGGTTTTTTGCTGGCCGCCAGCGGTGTCATCAACCTGTGGCACTTGATAGCGATGATTGTCGGCCTGGCACTGGTGATTGCCTCGGGCTGCGTCTGTAATAACTACATGGACCGCCAATTGGACATCAAAATGGCTCGCACCAGCCAGCGAGCACTCGTCACCGGTGCTATCAGCACGCGGCACGCCCTGGCTTACGCCGCCGTACTCGGTAGTGTCGGCGTGGTGACGTTGGCGCTTGGCTGCAACCAACTGACTGCAGTGCTCGGGGCCCTCGGCTTTATCGCCTATGTCTTCGTCTACGGCGCCGCCAAGCGCCACACCGTGCACAGCACGGTCATTGGTAGTATATCCGGTGCCATTCCGCCACTGGTCGGCTATGCCGCCGTAGGGCACGGCCTCAACCTCGGCGCGCTGTTACTCTTCATCATATTGGTCTGTTGGCAGATGCCGCACTTTTACGCGATTGGCATCTACCGCTTCAACGATTATAAATCCGCCGGTTTGCCGATACTGCCCGTCGCCAAGGGCTTCCTGGCGACCAAAATCCAAATGATTCTCTACGCCGCAGCCTTCGTCGTGGCAGTCGCCAGCCTGGCACCATTTGGGTATGTCAGCATCTGGTGCGGCATCGCGGTAACTCTGCTGGGCAGCGCCTGGCTGCTGCAAACCATCCGCGGCTTGCAGCTGAACAGCGACGACACGACCATCCACTGGGCCCGTCAGGTCTTCGGGTCGTCGCTCATGGTCATCACGCTACTCTGTCTAGCGATCGGCATCGATTCGTTCTTTGCGTAGAGCCGCACCACTCACAGGCAAGATATTTATTTTGTAAATAAGCGGCGCAAATTGGCGATGCCATCTTTGACGATCATCACACACACCTGTAGGGTATCGAACCCTTTGTAACGACTCATTATTCGGCTGGTAATCCACCTAAACATAACCTCGGGCCATGAATCAAACCGCTCGAGCG
>DHXQ01000039.1:13919-16743 GCA_002413755.1 Candidatus Saccharibacteria bacterium UBA5152
TAGCCCAAGTAGCATAGCGAATGAATATGGCAGCCGTCCTTAGCAGTAAGCGGCCAATCTGGGCAGCACCCTCGACCATGGCTGCCAGCAAAAATTGGGTCACAATGAGCAGCATGCCGATCGCAAATATCAGAGATTTGGAGACAAATATTAATATAACCAAGCCATAGCGGGCAACCGTTAGTACCGCTGACAATAACAGCAACCCCGCCGTCGCCAAGGCTACGCTAGCGTATCCCGCCCACCTCGAATTCGCTAGCTTCGAAGGCTGCATAAGCTTAGGGGCCCGGGATTGCTTGAGAGCCGGCGGCGCTTTGGCTACCTCAGGTACTGGACGGTGGATAGCTGTTTGAGCCAGCAACTGGCGGACGCTTTTCGAAGAACGACGCGCCGGCTGTTTGTACTCGACATCAGTAACTAGCCGGCGTCGCACTGCCCAGCCGATCAGCATTGCCACCACGGCCAACCCGAAGACGTCGACAAGGATGATCAGTAACGTCTCAGGCGCCAGCACAACATCGGTGCCAGGCACAATACCGGCCAACAAAAAGGCGATCAGCGGATCGACAATAACTGGCGTCGTCAGGGCATAGTACAGCGCCACGATAATGGCAACGTACACGACATAGCTAATATTGATCACACGAATGAGCCGCTTGAGTAATTCCATGCGCACCTCTCACAGAAATAGTAAATATAATTATATCATATTATTATAATATGACAATGCTATTTTTTGAGCGGCTTGGCGGTCGTCGGTCGTGGCCGGGCTCGTGTAATGTAGAGTGGCCGATTAATAACTTCAGTATGGATACTGGCAATGTATAGCGCGACCAAACCGAGGGCACTCAGGACGATCCCGATCCAAAACATGTTCAGTACCGCCAGCATTGCCGGACCACTAAACTTCAGGTTAAGTGGGTCATCCAACATAAAATCTTCGACCACGATAAATAATCCGCCAAGTCCGGCTGTCGCCGTGATAAAGATGCCAAGATAGCCAGCCAGCCGTAGGGGAAAAAGGCTCAAACTAACAAAGCTATTGACTGCCAGGCCAAGTAATTTATTGAAGCTGTAGCCAGCTTGTCCATAGTGGCGCGGCTCCGGAGTGAAATAGATATATTCACGCCGGAAACCAAGCCAATCAATCAGCCCGCGGGTCATGCGGTTATGCTCGCTTAATTGGTTAAAGGCGGCAACAACTTGTTTGTCAATCAGGCGATAGTCAGTAGCACCCGGTACGATAACGGTGTGAGAAATCTTGGCTAACGATTTATAAAACAGCCACGACGTGAAGCGTTTCCAGACACTTTGACGGCCATAGTGCCGACGGACGCCGACCACCACTTCGGCGCCGGCGCGCCACTTCTGCAGAAACTCGGGTAGCAGTTCCACTGGGTGCTGCAGGTCGGCGTCCAGCATGATGACGGCATCACCCTGGGCGGCATGTATACCAGCTGTAACGGCAATCTCTTTGCCAAAATTGCGTGAGAATTCGATGATTCGGACTTCAGATGATTGGCGTGCTAGTGCAGTGATTATCTCAACTGAATTATCCGTGGAGCCGTCGTCAACAAAAATATACTCAAACCGATAGCCCTCACGCTTTGCCAGCCGCTTGGTAACTGTAGTCAGACTCTTGTATAAGAACGGCAAACTCTCAGCTTCGTTCCACATCGGAACAACAATCGATATCAGTGGCTTCTTGCGAACTGGCTTGCGCTCGTCAGAATTCCGGACTATTGGTTGCATATTATCGTATATTATATCATAAGACTAGTGTTAGAGCTAGTCAGAAATAACCCTGGCTGAGCCAGGGCTATATAAGTATGTACAAGCTGTCTGGGTTACTGGGTGTCGGTACGCCGGCTGTCGCTGCCACTCGCACCGCGCTTTTGATGAAATGCCGATCCGCCCATTTTTGCTACTCGTTGTTTGGTCTTCTCGTCCGCGCTTGCCAGACCGCGTTTATCTTTGCCGTTGGTATTTGCCATTGCACCCTCCTCGTCTTATAACATTGCTCTATTAGCATAGGCTCAATAGTGGGGGCAGGCTGTACAAATTTTCATAAACCAGGCAAAGTGACATTTCTGACTGTCACATTGGTCCGTGACGTGCAAACTACAGATATAGAAATCAACAAGGATGGAGCAATATAGTGGCAAGAATATTTATTGTCGAAGATGACCAAGACCTCAACGCAGCCTACCGCATGATACTCAGCAAAGAAAAACATGAAGTCGATTCAGCATTTAATGGCGACGAAGCCCTGGCTAGAGTCGCCAAATTTAAGCCGGACCTGATACTGCTTGATCTGCTGATGCCGGTTAAATCTGGCGTTGAATTCTTACAAGAATACGACGTCGTCAACAAGCACAAAGATGTCAAAGTCCTGATTTTCACCAACCTGGAACACGCCTCAGAAATCCACGAAGCTTTCCGGCTCGGCGCCAATCAGTGCGTCATCAAAGCCTGGACCGCACCACAAGGCCTCGTCAAAATCGTCAGCGATGTGCTGGCCGCTAAGTCCGTTGAGGATGCCAGCGCCGCCAAACAGCGCGGCCAGTCCGAAAAGCCATCGCTCAACGCCGCCATGTAGACTGCTCGCTGCCGGCGGATCAGATTAGGACAGCGGCGCCCGAATAGTGAACTTCGAGCCCCGCCCCTCTTGGGTATACACATCCACCGTCCCGCCATGTAGCGCCATGACCTGCTTTACCCAGTAGAGTCCCAGTCCACTCCCCTCGGAGTTGGCCGAGAATTCATTGGCAATCCGTGAAAACTTCATGAATAGCTTGGATATCTCACGTTTTTGAATGCCCAG
>DHXQ01000039.1:16848-34875 GCA_002413755.1 Candidatus Saccharibacteria bacterium UBA5152
ATCTTCACTGAGATATTTGTCTTGTCTTTAGAATATTTGACCGCATTGTCGACCAGTTTTTCGAGAACACCCTTCAAGTACTCCCGGTCAACGCTGGCGATCACTTCATTCGGTGCCCGTAGTTCCAGTGTCTGCCCCTTATTTTCAGCTTGTTGCCGGTATTCCTTGACGACCTGCTTGACGACAGACACGATATTTATCCGCCGTTTGCGGAGCTGAATGCGTTTCAGATCAAGCTTAGCCACATCCAGCAGATCATTCATGATGCGAATTTCTGATTCGTTATTCTTGTAGGCCACTTCGAGGGCATTGCGCTGTTTTTTGGTTAAGTTTCCCAGATAACCATCGAGTAACAAGCCGACGTATTGCTTGACGTTGGTAGCCGGCGTACGCAGCTGGTGCGAGGCCAGTGACAAAAACTCGCTCTTGGTGCTCTCCAGGGCCCGCTCGCGCAACAGCGAGCGTTGGAAGTACCAGATGATGACGATGCAGATTCCGAATACAAAGACCGATACAGCCACCGCCACACTTAACGCCTGACTTACTCTGGCATGTGAAGCTTGCTGGCGGGGGCGGATCGCACTCAGACTTTTATCGGTCAAGGCATTAATCCTGACGCGCAGGTTGTCCATGATGTCTCTGCCCTGATCGCTGGCCACAATAAAAGTTGCGGCTTCGGTATCGCCGCGATTTTTAGCGTCGATAGTCTGCCGCAAAAGATCCATGCGCTGATTCGATTGGTCGCGGAGATAACTCATGTCAGACGGTGTGGCTACCCTGCCCGGTGATGACTCAATGTCTTTGAATGTCTGGGGTATTTTTTTGACTACAGCATTATACGGCTCGAGGTACTTGGGGTCGCCCGTAATTAAGTAACCACGGCTACCAGTTTCAGCATCATCGAGGTTAATGAGCAGGTTCTGCATTAATTGTGCAGACCGAAAACTTTGACCGCTGCCGGTAATTGAATCGTCTAATTTCAGCAAATTATAACTAAGAAAAACAATCGATGCGATGGTCGCGAGTATGAACGCACCTAAAATGACCAGAAGGCCCTTGTTCGCGTATTTCCAGGTTGCCATGGGGTTCATCTGTTAATGGTTCTCTTCTACACCTTTCACTATACACCCTAAAGAATTCTTCAGATATAGTTTAAGATATACCACTCGCGTTTTACATATCCGCACGCTTGTCATACAATAACAGGTAGTAACTGAGGTCAAGATGTCAAAAGTTCTGATTATTGAAGATAACGAAACCCTGAATGAGGCCTACAAGCTCATTCTGGAACGCGATGGCCACACTGTAGACACCGCATTTAACGGTGAGGAGGGTCTGGCAAAGGTCAAAAAATCTGATCCCGATCTGATCTTGCTCGACATGCTGATGCCTAAGATGGACGGCCTCGAGTTCTTGCGCCACTTCAAACCGGAGACCAAACCCAAGACGACGATCATCATCCTCAGCAACCTCAATGAGGACGAACAGGTCGAAGAAGCCCGCAAGCTCGGCGCCCACCGCTACATCCTCAAGGCAAATACGTCGCCGCGCGAGTTGGCCGCGCGAGTCAACCACATCGCCCGCCACCTCTAACCCACACGCGCCAGGTCGGCCTTGCCTGCGTTTTGCAATAAGAAAACCCCTCCAAACGGAGGGGTTTATCTTTACCTGGCTAAGTGAAATTAGACAGTGTGGTGGGCGCTGCGGCCGCGAACGGCGTTGTAGACGAATAGCAGTACGACTGCACCCATCAGCGCGACAAAGAAGCTGCTGAGATTAAATCCGGTAACACCATTTGAACCAAAGGCGCTCATGATGAAACCACCGAGAATGGCGCCGAGGATACCGACGACGATATTGCCGACAGCACCTTGTTGGCCATTACGGCCCATTATCATTGATGCGATCCAACCGACTATTGCTCCGAAAATGATATATAAGATAATGCCCATATATTACTCCTTCTTACTGTATTTTATTGTGATATCTGCCCCTTTGGACATGTACCAATAGTAACTAATCACCAACAATACCACAGCGAATTATTTCATACAGCTTAATAAGTTTAACTTACGCTCGTGAACCTACTGCTTCGGCTACCAAAAGGTGTTCTGAGCCGCCGCGCACTAGATTTTACTTTCGGAACTACGCCATTTCTCGATCTCAGCATGATGCCCATTCAGTAAGACATCTGGCACTTTGTCGCCCTCATAATCTGCTGGTCGGGTATACTGCGGAAATTCGATCGTCTGGTCGTCGTCCTGGAAAGATTCGATCTCAGTGCTGGTCTCACCACCCAACACGCCTGGCAACAGCCGCACGACCGAATCGATAATCGTCATCGCCGGCAATTCCCCGCCCGTCAATACGTAATTACCTATGCAATACGCCTTGTCTACCCACTTGGTGATGCGCTCGTCGTAGCCTTCGTAGCGCGGACAGATAATAATCAAGCCCTGGCCGCCATTTTCGGCTTGGCCGGCCGCAGCGAGCCGCTTGGCGTCGGACTGCTTGTAGAGTTGGCCGCGGGGCGACGGCAGCAATACGAGTGCACCTGGGTCCTGCGACTTGGCGTACGCCACAGCTTCCGCCAACGGCTTGACCATCAGCAGCATACCGTCACCCCCGCCGTACGGCGTATCATCCACCTGCTTGCGCGGGCCGATACCGTAATCGCGCAAATTAATCGTCGAGTATTCGACGATACCGCGGTCGCTGGCCTTCCAGAGCATGCTGCTGCCAAATACAGCAGTAAACATCTCCGGAAACAGGGTGATAACTTGTATTTTCATCTAAACATATTATACGATGAAAACCACAATTAATCTAGACGTCGAGATCGTCGTAAGCTTCGAGTTCTTTGCGGGTTTTGCTCACCACATCGCTCTCGGTGGCGTCGTAAGCCGATTTGCTGGTGTCGGCTTCGTCGAGGTCGTCGTCAAGGCCAGTCAGGTCGCTGGTCGAGCTGGATGAGCTCAATGAGCCCGCTGGACTGTCAACGGTATCACTCGTACTGTCGGAGCTTTGGTCGTCAGCGGCGTCGCTGTCGCGAGGAGCAGTGGTAGTGGCGCTGTCGTCGGCACCATCGTCACGTAGGTGACCGCCAACCCCATTGTCAACGATCTTCAGGTTGTAGCGGGCATCATTCTTGGTACCGAGGGCGCGCAACAGCGTACGGATACTCTGGGCGGTGGCGCCGCGCTTACCGATGACTCGGCCGAGATCATCAGGGTCAACCGTTAATTCGAGTAAAACTCCTTTTTCGTCGATCCGTCTTTCGACCTCTACGGCACCTGGGTTACTGACGAGTGATTTGACTACAAATTCTACAAATTGTTGGTCGATACTGTTATTCATGATCGGTCTCCTGTTCAGTTAGGCTGGTATACAGTTTATTATAACAAACGTTAGGTGTTAGCAGTGTTGGGCAGTTCATTGACGAGGTAGCGTATAATGTAGCGCTCAAATAGCTTATAAACAAAATTCCACTCGGGCGAATGGGATTATTGTGCGAAAATAACTGAGCTTAGGCCTCGGTAGCGGGAGCTTCTACTACTGCAGCGGCGACTTCTTCATCTGGAGTCTCTTCAACGACGGCCTCTGGAGCTGGCTGGTTTTTGCGTAGTTTCTCAGGGTGACGAGTGGTGCGAGTCTTGGGTGCGCTCTTGCTGACCCACTTTGGTAGCTCAACGCCTTCTTTGGCGAGGAGGTAGGCAGCCCGATCGGATGGCTGGGCGCCATTCTTGAGGTAAAAACTAGCCTTTTCGCCGTTAACGATGGCCGTCTTGGTGTGGGGGTCGAAACTGCCCAATTGAGCCACGACTTTACCGCTTGTAGGTGTCAGACGAGATTCCTGGACTACAAGGCGGAACATTGCGTGTCCCTTACGACCGGTACGTTGCATGCGAATTGATAGCATATCTCTAAACTTCTCTCTTTCTCACACTGAATTAGACACCTAAGACAGTACTTTTATTGCTACTAAAGTATTCTAGACTATTTTACAGATTGTCGCCTCTGTTGTCAACTAAAGGCATGCTTCCAAAGTATTATTGCTGATTCTGGGTTTCGGGAGCAGCGTAGGATAATAGGGCGGCTTCGGCTGCCTTTTGCTGGCCAGCTTGCTTGCTGGGGCCCTGGCCGCTACCACGCAGTTCGCTATCGACAAAGACGCCAACGGTGAAGATCTTGTCATGGTCGGGACCGGTTTCTTCGATAACCTTATAGACTGGTGTAAAGCCGGCCTGGCTCTGGACAACCTCTTGGAGATGCGACTTAGGGTCCATCCACGAGCCGCTGTCCAGGATCTGCTTGAAAGTACTCAAAATAGCGTCAGTAATGAAGGTTTTAGCGGCAGCGTACCCCTGGTCGAGGTACAGCGCACCGATCACCGCTTCGAAGCTGTTGGCCAGGATCTGCTCGCGCGCCCGGTCGCTGCCGCGCTTTTCGCCGCGGCTAAGGCGCAACAACGGTTCGAAGTTGAACTTGGCCGCCGCGGCGCCGATGCTTTCGGTACGCACCAGGGCACTGCGCCAGTTGGTCAGGATGCCTTCGGGGTCAGGGAAATTATTATACAAATACTCTGTGACGACAACCTCCAACACCGCGTCACCCAGGAACTCCAAGCGCTCATTGTGGACGCTGACCGTCTTTTTGTGTTCGTTGACGTACGAACGGTGCGTGAAGGCCGTTATCAGTAGTTCAATGTCCTTGAAGTCGACGTGTAGAACGTCTTTGGCAAAGGTTGTGTAAGGGGTGTAGTCCATAATCTTATCTGTTATAACTTCTCATCACGAATTTTTTTCATACCAAGCAGCATCAGCTTGCCGATATCATCATACGCAATTTTATCAACGGCGTCAGCGGCGTCAAACCATTTGATGTCAGTCAGCCAATCCTCGCCCTGGAGCTTGTTGGTATCGCCCTGCCCGCGCACCAGGTAGATGTGCATCGTCATCAACACCAGAGTATGGGTGCGGCGGTAGCGGAAATTGACCTTGCCGAGCCAGTTGAAGACTTGCATCTCCTGCAGGCCGGTTTCTTCGCGGATTTCGCGCTCGGCGGTTTGTTTGGGCTCCTCGCCTTCTTCGACGTGGCCTTTGGGGATCGTCCAGCGGTTTTTGGCATCCTGGATCAGCAGGATTTCAATCTGTTTGGTGTCGACATTGCGACGGAAGACGATCCCACCAGAGGTGGTTTCGCGGACGACCTCGTCGATCGACGGCTTGCGTTTGACGAAGTTCTTTATGCCCTGGATATGACGCTTACCGAAAAATCCGTGGTCTTTGCGCGTATTGTCACTGGGCTGGTCGTTGCGGGGAGCGTCCATCGGCTTAAGTCCTCTTGGCCTTTACTTTTGGCACCACGTCAGCGGCTGGGTCGGGCTGGTCGGTGCGCTGCCGTAGCACCGTGCCGAGCACACCATTGATAAACTTACTGGAATTCTCACCGCCAAAGGCCTTGGCCAGTTCGACGGCTTCATTGATAACCACCTTGGGCGGTACATCAGTGGCGTGAATGAGTTCGTACAGCCCAATCCGCAGCACGGCCCGGTCCATCCGGGCGATCTGGTCGATCGGCCATTCGGGAGCGATCGGCTGCAAAATGACATCGAGCTCATCGACATGAGCCAGGACGCCGCGAACCAAGTCTTTAATAAACTCAACGTCGTCGACCATATCGGCATAGCGCTCGATATTGCGGTCAAGGACTGCTTCCAGGTCGAAATCAACATCCGCTGCATCACGCCGAAACTCTTCCTCATACAAGGTTTGGAGGGCGATAATACGACCGAGGTGGCGATTTGATGCCATATTGTTAAGGCTCCTAAGGTTACTGAAGTGGTGTAGCGAACTATACTCTCGTAGTTTTAAGTATAACGAAACGCTACGGTTATGCCTACGTTTGAATGACTATTTAGCGACAGGCTTGGCAACTGGCTTGGCGCTTTCGCGGCGAGTCGTAAATGCCTTGACTGGTGACTTGGCGTTAACGGCACGAGCCAACTTAAGCAGCAAGTGACTGCGGCGGGCGCCGGTGGCGCGCGGACTGGTTCGTTTCTTTGGTTTTCCCATGGTTTATACTCCTACCTATCTTGCAAGGTATTTAATCTTACGCTTTGGACTCTATATTACAGCATTTACGCTTACTATTCAAGGGGTGTGACCGGTGAGGCGGCAAACGAACGCTAGCTGACCACGAAGTTGACCAGTTTGCCCGGCACGTAAACGGTTTTGCGGATTTCTTTATCGGCTAAGTGCGGTGTGACTTTGCCGTCGGCCTGAGCTGCGGCTACCACGGCTGATTCATCTGCACCTGCCGGTAATTGCAGTTCCCCACGCAGTTTGCCGTTGATCTGGACAGCAATCGTCATAGTGTCGGATACCAGGTACTTTTCGTCGTACTTTGGCCACGTCGAAACATGGACTGAACCCTCCTGGCCCAGTTGTTGCCAGATTTCTTCGGCGATATGCGGTGCAAACGGTGCGATCAGCTGCGTTAATGCCGACAAGGCAGCCTTCCACTCAGCCGAAGCGTACATATCGGCAGCTTTGATACGGAACAGATCGTTAACCAGTTCCATCAGTGCTGCGATGGCTGTGTTGAAGTTCATACTTTCGACGTCTTCAGTCACCTTTTTGATCGCTTTGTGTGTCACTCGCAGCAATTCAGGGGATGAAGCACCCGTGTCCACATGCGAGGCCGCCTGATATTCCTGCGCCAGGGTCCAGACGCGGTTCAGGAAGCGGTGCGTGCCGGCGACGCCCTCGGGGCTCCACGGCGTCGTTTGGTCGTATGGCGCAATAAAGGTAATCGCTACGCGTAATGCATCAGCGCCGTAACCGCTATCAATCACCTCTGTGGGGTTAACGACGTTGCCCTTACTCTTACTCATCTTGGTGTTGTCAGCAGCCAGAATAATTCCCTGCCCGCGGCGAGCCGCATAAGGCTCTGGCGTTGGGACTAAGCCCTGGTCGTAGAAGAATTCATGCCAAAAGCGGCTGTACAGCAAGTGCAGCGTGGTGTGTTCCATCCCGCCCAGGTACATGTCGACATTCTGCCAGTAGTCCAGCTTGTCACGGGCGGCAAAGGCCGAGTCGTTGTGGGCATCGAAGTAGCGCAGATAATACCACGACGACCCGGCCCAGTTGGGCATAGTATCGGTCTCGCGCTTGGCGGGCTGACCACAGGTCGGACAGGTCGTGTTGACCCAGTCGGTGATTTCGCTCAGCGGGCTCTCGCCGTTGTCGGTCGGCTCGTAATGTTCGACGATCGGCAATGTCACTGGTAGCTGATCGTCAGGCACCGGCACCGCACCGTGCTCAGCACAGTGAATAATCGGGATAGGCTCGCCCCAGTAATGCTGGCGGCTGAAGATCCAATCGCGGAGTTTGTAATTGATACGAGTTTCCGCCTTGCCTTCAGCCACAAGTTTGTCGAAGATTTTTTGTCCGGCTTGTTTGGAGCTCAGGCCGTCATAACCTTCGCCGGTATTAATCTGAATACCGTCTTTGGCGGTCCAAATCTTCATACTAGTCAGGTCCTCGTAGCCTTCTGGTACTTTGGTCGTCAGGATGTTGGGCAAGCCATGCTCCAATGCGAAGGCCCGGTCGCGTTCGTCGTGGCCACCCATACCCATCACCACGCCCGTACCGTACCCAGCTAAGACATAATCAGCCACGAAAATTGGCACGATTGCACCATTGAACGGATTCTTGGCGTAGCGGCCGGTTGGCACACCTGATTTATCTTTATTCTCCTGGCGAGCGATGTCAGTTTTAGCTTCGGCTTGTTTGCGGTAGGTATGGACCGTAGCCTTGTGATCGTCAGCCGTTATACTGTCGAGCACCGTTGACTCAGGGGCAACCACGATAAAGGTCACGCCCGGAATCGTATCCTTACGTGTCGTGAATGTCGTAATCTTCACACCAACAGCCGTGCCGTCAGCTTCGCACACTTCCCAGTTAATCTCAGCACCCTCAGAGCGGCCAATCCAATTGATCTGCTGATCAGCGATCCGGCTGGGATAATCGACAGTTTTGAGACCATCAATCAACCGGTCAGCGTACTGTGTAATCCGCATCATCCACTGCTTCAGGAACTTGCGCTCCACGGGGGTGTCGCAGCGCTCGTGGCGGCCATTGATAACTTCTTCGTTAGCCAGGCCAGTCTTGCAGAACGGGCACCAGTTGATGGCAATTTCGTCCTGGTAAGCCAGGCCTTTGGAAAAAAATTGCAAAAACAGCCACTGCGTCCATTTGTAGTAATCAGGGTCGCTGGTGTTAAAGCTGCGCGACCAATCGATACCCAAGCCTAAAGCTTCCAGCTGGGTCCGAAAAGTTGCGACGTTGTCGTCAGTTGCCTGTTGCGGCGAAATCTTATTCTTGATGGCATAGTTTTCGGTGGGCAAGCCGAAGGCGTCAAAGCCCATGGGATAGAGCACGTTCATACCCTGCATACGCTTGTGGCGGGCCATGACGTCACCCAGCGTGTACTCGCGGCTGTGCCCAATATGAATGCCCGTGCCCGATGGGTACGGGAATTCCGTGAGCATCACGAACTTCGGCCGTTCGTCAAAATCGACGGCTTCATAGATCTTGCTATCGGCCCAGGTCTGTTGCCACTTCGGCTCAATGTCTTTTGGATTGTAACGCTGCATGTCTACTCCTTCGGTTGCTCACCATGCCTGGCAAGTGGTAATGAGTGTCTTGTCTGAAATTATATCTGAAATCAAAGAGAAATACGTCCCCTAGGGGAGAAAACGAAGCTGAAGCGTTGAGTAATGCGTTGTCATTTACCTAAATTATAACATAAATATATAACATGGCGTCAGGCTACGGGCTGCTCAATCGCTACCAGGCGTTTTTCGTGGTTATCCAGGCGATCATTCTGAATCTCCAGAATATCTGCGATGCCAGCAAAGCCATCGTCCATCTTCTGCTCAAGTTTGTCGATACGCTCGGACAACCGTGACTCCAGAGAGTCAATACGCTTACTCAGCTTCGAATCCAGAGAATTTATCTGACCACCAAGCTTCACCTCTAAGCGCGCCTCCGACTGCGACAGGGCAGCAGCAAGGTACTGCTTCAGGTCGTCAAAATAGTTATCGAGTTGCCCATCATTCATACCTCTATTGTAGCAAACTTCCGATAGAATAACAGAGGTAAATCCATTTTTCCGGTGTAGAAAAATCTACAAGCTTCAGCGTACCCTACCTCCATAAATTCCTGGCTCCACCAGACGGTGCGCAGTATACTGACAGCATGACAAAAATAACAAAAGTCGCCGTCCTGGCTGGCGGCAGTTCAGACGAACGCGAAGTCAGCCTGCGTTCAGGTGCGGCTGTCGTGGCGGCTCTGATCGAGGGCGGCTACGAAGTATTGCAACTTGATCCGGCGCACCGTACTCTGGATTACGAGCAGCAAATCGAAGGCTGCGACGTTGCCTTTCCGGCTATCCACGGCAAAGGCGGTGAGGATGGCAGTCTGCAGGCATGGCTCGAGGCCAAACAGATACCATATGTTGGTGCCGATAGTATTGTCTCAGCAATTTGTTTTGATAAATGGCACTACAAGCAAAAGCTTCAAGACGCCGGATTACCAGTGCCTGTTGGCCATCTCGTCGACGAGGCCGAATTCTGGCAATCACCCATGATTCAAGCACCATTTGTGCTCAAACCATACGACGGTGGTTCCAGCGTCGATACCTTTATCATTCGTGACATTGCGGATATCGATCGCCAGGCGCTCTCTACCGCGTTTACCCGTCATCCTCAGATGCTTGTCGAAACGTTGGTTGACGGCCAGGAAATTACTGTGGCGATCTTTGGTGATGTAGTACTACCAGTCATCGAAATTATCCCACCTGTCGACGGTGAATTTGACTACGAAAATAAATATAATGGTAAGACCCGTGAGCTCTGTCCGCCGATTTCAATTAGCCGCGAAGTCCAAGAGGAAGCAAAAGAGTTAGTTTTAGAGATTCACAAGATGCTCGGGCTCCGCGATATGTCGCGTACTGACATAATGATCGATGAAACCGGCAAGCTCTTCGTGCTGGAAACGAACACCGTCCCTGGACTTACCGGACAAAGCCTTTTCCCGAAGGCCGCAGCAGCGGCTGGTTATGGCATGGTCGACCTAACGAGCATGCTTGTCGAAGCCGCCCTCGCGCGCTCTAAATCGTAAACTTAGCGCGGTACGCCGAATTGCTTGCGTTTGATACGCATCCAATACGCCGACTGGCGGACTAGTTTATTGGCGTCAGCCGGACTTGCCAGCAATGTTTTGATCGATTCTTCGGCAAACACGCGGTTTTGCGAGCCTTCGACGAGTATCAGCGCGCCATCACTCATAAACTCACGCACTGCCACACCAGCGTCATATGGGTTGTCAAAGGACATCGTTTTGCAGCCCATGGCTTTGGCGGCGGCAGCTACATATTTCTCGGCATCCGCGCCAATAGTCACGACGAGGTCGAGCTTGTCGGGACGGCAGTATTTGCCGACTTCTTCATGGGCGTGTTGGCTGTACTCGCCGAGCTCGTTCATGTTGCCGAGTATAGCGATCCGTTGCGGAGCCTTGGTGCCGTACAGCACGTCAAGTGCGGCCTCGACCGGGGCGGGGCTGGCATTGTAGCTATCATCGATGATCGTGCTACCTTTGACGCCGTCGAGTGTCAGCATCCGGCCGGCGAATGGTTTGACTTCCTGTAGCCCCTTCTGGATTTCGGCCGCTGAGAGGCCAGCCAACTGGGCACTGGCGGCGGCGGCCAGAAGAATCTTGACGCCTTGATCGCCCAGGATGTGGGCATGGGCCGTGAAGTTGACCTTGTCCTGCAAATGCAGTGTAACGTCGCCGCCCGAGAGGTCGCGCGGCTTATAATCGCGCGCCGAAAAATCATAACCCGTTGTGCCAATGCCGTAGCGCAGGACTTTGTGCTTCTTCAGATAAATAGCCGGCGTATCATCGGTATTGACCAACACCTGTTTAGAAAAATCACAGACTTTCAGCTCCTCACAGGCCACGGCGTCGAGCGTGCCAAAATACTCCATGTGTTCCGGCGTAATCGCTGTCACGACGCTAATATCCGGCTTCAGGTAGGCAAACTGCTCAATATCGCCAGGATGATCAGTGCCGATTTCCAGCACCGCAATGTCATAGAAGAACTTGCGGCGGATCGCGAGTTCGTTGGCGATGAATATTCTGACCCAGGCGACGACATTGAATAGATTCGGCAGGGTTTGGCCGAATAGCACCAACGGCACAGTCAGCCGATCGTTGAAATTACCAGATTGATAGATCACCCGCCGGGTCGGCTCCAGGGTGTGGGCAATCGCCAGTTTGGTTGAGGTCTTACCGACACTGCCAGCGACGGCAATCACCGTAAACTGATGGGCTGCCCGCATCCGGACAACTTGCGACTCCAATATGCCGCAGACCCAGGCTTTGCCGGCAATCTTCGGATTCAGAATCGCCCACACCAGCTTATGAAAGACGTAGAGTAACGCTAGCATGTGTGCCCAGACAAACGGATACGAAATGATCAGTGCCACGCCAATCGGCATACTGCCGGCAACGCCATGCAGGCCGCCATATACTAGCACGACGAGTCCGAGCAACGCCTGAAATAGGGCGCCGACCATAACAAATAGTACCAGCGCCCGGTTACGAGTGTTTGGCGTCGGACGCTGGCCAGCGTACTCTATAAAATCCTGGGTCTGCCAATACGTCTTGAGGAAGCGTTTGACGCTATAGCCACCCTTCTCCAATATATATACCAGGCTTGGTAAATAGTGGGGCTGGAAATAGCTAATGAGGGCCGTCGTGAGATGACTTACTGGGTTCATATCTTATAATCCATTATATACTGCTCGTGCTACTGAACCAATTTACTTGCCTGAGCGTTAGTAATCGACTTGGCAGGCGGCTTAAGATCAGGCACCTTACCGTAATCACTAAAGGTTACGACTCGTGACTCATCGGTGAATTGTATTTCGACCAGCCGCCCGGTCTTGGTGTTGACATAGAAGACTGCCTTGCGCGGGGTTTTGGTGTTGTAGTCGCTGATATTGAGACTCTGCAGGTTCGTCAATCCGTACAGTTTGCCGACGGCCTGCATATATGTGACGTACGGGCCCGGCTGAATCGCTACCTGGTACTGCCGCGTTGGCTGGCCACTGAGGTCAGCGACGACAGACTTGCTCGGGTCAGTTACAAAAACTTTACCGTTCTCTACCGCCGATACCAGCGTAGCTTTGTCGGTGGTGGAGACATTGGCCAGCGGCACCACGCAGCCGCCCAGAGCGGTCAGGCCAAACAGTTGCGGAGCCGTCTTGCCATCAGTTTTGATCCATTGGTTCAGGATCTTTGAAAAATCAGGCTGTTTACCATCGGCGTTTTTGACGGCGCTGGCTACTTTGGTATAGCGCAAATAATCGCCAGCCTTGACCACGATTTCTTCGGTCTGAACGGTACTACCATCAGTGGTGATGGTCATCAGCGAGTGAGCGTTGGTCTTGCCGGCCAGGTCAAGCTGCACTGCCAGGGTCTGCGCAGTACCAGATTTGGAGGTAGCCACGGTGCAAGTGACCGCTTTTCCAGATAAATTCTGGTTCAGGGCGTTATCAAATAGCTGCTTGGGGTCGGTGGTTATCGAACGGTGAACCAGCGCATTAACGCCAATCCCCGCTACCACTAGTACGACAATGGCAAAGAATAAGATGAGCATTTTGCGGGTCGTAGACATACCGCTGATTATAACAAAATACCTTCTCAGGCTGGTATATTATGGTATACTCACTCTGTTGCTGACGCATCATTTGGGGATATAGCTCAGTTGATTAGAGCGCTGCCCTGGCAGGGCAGAGGTCCAGGGTTTGAGTCCCTGTATCTCCACCAAATTTGATTTTATTTATTGCTCTGTAGATTCAACCTGCTGGTCATCTAGCACGTTAAGGTTTCTAAACGCTGTCATTTTTCCAAATGTCGGCTGGGTCCCGCTCCATGGGGTGCCATCGTTCGCGGCAGCCCGCATGACTCCCTCACCCACCAGAGGTACACCTCTACCACGGGCCGAAGCGACAGTTTCGAAGAAGTATGCTTCTGAATCTGCGTCATCTCCACCAGCACCGGCTTCACCGCTAAAGCCCCTTTGTATTTCGGTCGTAGTCATAGTGTTTACTATTTTTAGAACCTTTCTATTGTCAGAATAGGACTTTATTTCAGCCCCGTCAATTCCGCTTATGTTAAATGTGATTCAGGAAACATATTGCCTGTATGTGCTAGAATAACACCTATAGGATTGGAGAATCATCACATGGCAGACGACACTTTTGCAGGCAGCTGGCACAGTACCTACTGGTACCCCAGTAACACCCACGATGGCGAAGACACCAGTGAATACGATGTCGAGATCCAGCAGACCGGCAATGAGTTGGTCATTCATAGCCTGCCCAACCCGATCCACGCCTACATCCAAATGCGCCTGGTCGTTGATAATGAACTGGCCAGTGGCAGCTGGTTAGAGAACACTTCGCCGGAAGGCGAATTCCAAGCTATGATGTACAGCGGCGTTTTACAATTGATCATTGATGACAATAAACAGCGGATGAGCGGTACGTGGGTCGGTGTCGGCCGCAACTTAGACAAGCAACGTCCGGAAATTTACACCGGTAAGTGGGAACTTATCCGCGCAGCATAGTCGCATTTTTTGTAATATATTGTGTTATGCTGATTATATAAGTCACAGGAGGCACATGGTATGGCAGACGATGTAGATTTTACGGGTGCATGGCACTGTACCCATTGGTACCCAAGCAATAATCATGACGGCGACGATATGAGCGAATGTGAAGTCGTAGCCCAGCAAAAAGGCACACTGGTCGTCTTCCAAAGCCTGCCCGACGAGCATGGCGCCTATCTGTTAGTGCGGCTGCGGATTGACGACGACTTCGCTCGCGGCACCTGGACCGAG
Organism: Candidatus Saccharibacteria bacterium UBA5152; assembly: GCA_002413755.1. Classification (GTDB taxonomy): domain Bacteria; phylum Patescibacteriota; class Saccharimonadia; order Saccharimonadales; family UBA4665; genus UBA4665. The sequence goes on from DHXQ01000039.1 coordinate 30,823, forward strand.
AACGCCGCTGTCGACGGTGAATACGAGGGCAAACTGTACAGCGGCTCGCTGGAAATGATCATCGACGCTGACAAGCGCCGCATCGCCGGCAAATGGGTGGGCATCGGCCAGGACCAGGTCAAAAACCAGCCGGATATCTATGTCGGCCGCTGGGAACTCAGCAGAACGTAAAAACCCGGTGCAAGCACTGGGGTTTTACTATTTCGTGCGCGCCCACCCGGCGGCGGGTGGTCGACATTTTTGTGTTGTGAAATGTTTGTTTTCACGCGCCGTCAGAGCGCACGAATTACCTTAAGCATAACGCATACATTTTGCCTGTCAAGCGGTATTAACATCACAAAAGATATGTCGAGTCGGCGCCACTCAGATATTCGATCGACATATACCCGCTAGCCGGACTCGCGCAGACTAAAATGCGGTTCGGTGGTAGTTTGGAGCCAGCGTAAACCCTTTCGGTGTAATCCCTGCTAGTACAGCGTGTGGCCGGTTCATTCGCTATTGTGTGGTAGGCAGCCAATACGGACGGCTGACTGGCCAGATCCGCTTCCCCAAAATGTGGACCGTTCGTATTAACAAAGTCCGATCGCGGCCGCCAGGTCGGTGACTTGGTACATGAGATCTGATGCTTGGTACAACTCTTAAACATTGTCGTCCTGGCAATCTCAGCCTTCGTAACCGCCAGCGAGACTTTCAGTATCGTCAAGACGCTCGAATCATTGTCAGGAGCAGCAGCATCAATATTACGCGTCGTCAGCTGGTAGACGACCGTGCTACCACGCAGGTTCTTAGTATCCGCTACATAATCTTTGAAAGTTGGCGTATGCGGCCATAATAAGAAGATTATAACCACGACGATACATGCGCCAAAACTTCCCAGTAGCACCAGGAATATCTTTGGACGATATTTTAAAAGAACGACCGATATGATGGCAATGATGGCGAGTACGATCAGGGGAAATATTTGAGCGATCATGACAATATCTCGAGTAAGTCGGTTTCGGTGATCTGCTTGGTACCGAGCTTGGCGGCCTTGGCGAGCTTGCTGGCACCGACGTTGGCACCCACTACCAGGTAGTCCGTGTCCTTACCAATGCTTGATTGGAAGGTACCACCCAGGGCGCGGATCCGTTCGGCGGCCTGCTCGCGGCCCATCGACTCCAGGCTGCCGGTCACCACGAAGTTCTGGCCGCTGAGCTTGCCGCCGACCTGTTTCACTTCTTGGGGCTCGACGCCGTACTGTTTGAACTTGGCCAGCAATTTATGGTTGGCCGGTTCAGCGAACCATTCGACAACTGATTCGGCTACCACTTCACCGACGCCTTCGATATCAGCCAGTTCATCAATCGTGGCCGCTGCCAACGCCTCGATGTTACGGAAATGGTTAGCCAGGTCAATGGCCGTCTGGACTCCGATATGCCGGATGCCGAGGCCATAGATAAAGCGGGCCAGCGTTGGCTGCTTTTTGGCCTGAATTGCTGTCACCAGCTTGGTAGCCGAGACTTCGGCGAAACGATCGAGATTCAGCACAGCCTCCTTGGTCAGAGTGAAGATATCGGCCTGGTCTTTGACGAGATCAGCGCCAATCAGGGCGATGACGTTCTTTTCGCCTAAACCTTCAATATCTAGTGCCGTCTTACTGGCAAAGTGTTCGATCCGCTTCCAGGACCGTGATGGGCAGGCCTCATTCGGGCAGCGCCAGGCCGCATCGTCGGCTTTGAGTTTGACGAGACGAGTGTTGCAATCCGGGCAGAACTCCGGCATTTTGAACGGTTTTTCGGTACCATTGCGCAATTTAATAAGCGGCTCAACAACTTCGGGGATAATGTCACCGGCTTTGTGGACAATGACAGTATCGCCGATCCGGATATCCTTGCGCTGGACTTCGGACTCGTTGTGCAGGGTGGCCATTTGGACGGTGCTACCGGCGACGACCACTGGTGCAAGCATCGCGACCGGAGTGGCAGCGCCTGTCCGGCCGATAGACACGAATATATCGATAACCTTGGTCGTCGCCTGCTCGGCGGCGTATTTGAAGGCCACGGCGGCCCGTGGCGCCTTACCGACGACACCGAGCCGCTCATACAAGACCCGGTCGTTGACCTTGACGACCAGCCCATCGGTGTTGAACGGTAGCTCCTGGCGTTTGTCTTCCCATTCATGGATAAAGTCGACAATCTGATCGAGCGAAGTCATAACTTTGGCATCCGGGTTAGCGAGGAAGCCTAGGCTGCGCAGCGCCTGGTAGGCGTAGGCGTGGGTCGGAATCTCTGAGGCGGCCCTAGCGGCATCGTCCGCCTCGGGACGGCGCAGATCGTATGGCCGGAAGTACAGTTTGCGGGCAGCCACCAGCCGCGTGTCGAGCTGGCGGATGGTGCCGGCGGCGGTGTTGCGCGGATTAGCGTAGAGTGGCTTGTCGGCGGCTGCCCGGGCCGCATTGAGGGCGGCAAAGTCGGCTTTGTACATGACGATTTCGCCGCGGACTTCGGTCGCACCGTGCAGCAGATGGTCGTATTCTTTGGTTGATCGCAACACCAGCGGGATTGATTCGATGGTCCGAATGTTGGTGGTGACATCTTCGCCGACGAAGCCATCGCCGCGAGTGATGCCGCGCACCAGCACACCATCCTGGTAGCGCAGGGCGCAGGCCAGGCCGTCCATTTTGATGTCGGCAAAGTACTCTAACTTGCTGCCCTCAGGCATCAGTTTCTCGATGCGGGTTTCCCAGGCGGTTAGTTCTTCGGTGTCGAAGACGTCGTTTAGGCTCAGCATGCGCTGGCTGTGTTCCACCGATTCAAACTTCGACAGCACTGCTCCAGCCACCCGCTGGGTTGGCGAGTCAGGCGTGATTAATTCCGGGTATTCAGTTTCCAGCTGTGTCAACTCGTGCTTCAGGCTGTCGGCCGCGGCTTCGCTCATGATCGATTCATCAAGCACATGGTAGTGGTAACGGTAGTCGTTGATCAGCTCGCGCAGTTTGATTATCCGCTCCGCCGCCTGAGCTTTGGTGGGCGGTGTGCTCATTTAAGTAGTTCCCGGTACAACGAATATATATAGGCATGAATCACTGGCAGACTCAATATACTCAGTACAAAGACGAGCCATGGTGTAACCACTGGGATGATGAATAATGGTGGAATAACCAGTACGCCCCATATGATGGCCAGTGAAATAACTAGAAAGAACAACTTCCGAAGCACCGCCCAGCGCCGATAACGCACGACCTTACGGGCAGATTTGAGTGCCGCGATTGGTGCCATATCTGGCAGTGTAGCTATGTAAAGTGCAATCGTCGATGCGGCTATCAGGTATAAGCTGAGCAGCACCAGTCCCGTGATTGGTACGGCCCAGATTACTTTTTCTATGGTGTTGGCGGCAAAATTATACGACAGAATGATAGCGTAGATAGCCAAGCCAAATAGTGCTGGTAGGAGTTGCAGTACTAACACCAGCGCAACAAGTAGCACGGGCACGGCCGGATACATACCGCGGTAAAACGCATCGCGTATTCTGATCCGAGCTCCAATTGCTACCTGGCGCAACGCCCATATAATCGCCAGACTGACGACGACAATCAAGATTCCCTGGAATACGCCGCTGGTGGGAGCTGATGCCGGCCCCGAGCCTCCTACAAGCCATTGTGCCGTGATAGCACCCTTCGACACACGGTCTGTCCCAGTAGCAATCAGAGAATTTAGGCTGGAAACGTTGAGCGAACTGTCCAGGCTTTGGACCAGCAGCAATGATAATACAGCGTAGACGGCAGAAATACCCAAAAATAATGTGCGGTGCTGCCATAGCAGCTGTAAGGAATGCGTGAGCAGCTTCCAGCCTGATGGCAGCGTCGGCTTACGGTCTGGCTTGCTGACATGGGCCCGTCGTTTCGCAGTGCTAGTTTTTGATCCTTTTTTCACCATAATATCTGCTTACTATTGTACAGCACAAAGACGACGCAGCGGGCTACGCGTGGGTACCCATTTCCCGCAAACGGCGGATCCGATCCTCGATCGGCGGGTGGGTGCTGAACAAGCCGGAAATTTTGCCGGCTTTGAGCGG
>DHXQ01000039.1:35063-41299 GCA_002413755.1 Candidatus Saccharibacteria bacterium UBA5152
CGGGTCGCCAGAGCACCAGTCGCATCAGCCAGATATTCGCGGCGGCGGCTAATCGCCAGCTGGATAAGTGTCGCGATCAAGGGCGCTAGAATCGCTCCGACTATGGCGATAATAAAGAAGACCGGACTGCTGTTGTTCTCTCGGTCATTACTGCGGAAAAATGCCGTGTGCAGCAGTATGTCGGCGATCAAAGCTACCACTGCGGCCAGCGCAAAGGTAATCATCGACACCCGGATATCATAATTCTTGACGTGGCTCAGCTCGTGGGCAAAAACCCCTTCCAGTTCGGTGTCATCCATTATTTCCAGGATTCCGCTGGTGGCGCAGACGGCGGCGTGTTGCGGGTCGCGGCCAGTGGCGAAGGCGTTGGGCGCCGGGTCATCCATAATGAAGACTTTTGGCATTGGTAAGCCCTCGGTTATGGCCAGATTTTCAACAATCCGCCAAAGGCGTGGGTTGTCACTGCTCTCGATCTGATGTGCACCGTTAACCGACAGGCTCAATCGACTACCGGAATAATACATAATCAGCGCGTAAATCGCTGCACCGACGAGGACAGCAATTGTCATGTAAGGTCTGCCGGTAAAGTAGTAACTGGCCAACAGGCCGAGCACACCGACCAGCAGCACAAACAAAATCATTATGACGACACTGCGCCGTTTGTTACTAGCTATCTCGCTATACATACCGCAATTGTACCTTTTAAAGCTTAAAGAAAGCTTACACCGCTCTTAAGTATTTATAGCTGAGGAGTTGACTAGAACTTAACTTCAACTGGGCTCTGGACGGCAGCTGTGCCAGCCTCGTCGAGTTCGAAGAATTCACGGTCTTTGGTGAAGCCGAGCATGCCGGCAAAAATGTTGGTTGGGAAAACCTTGCGCTTGGTGTTGAAGTCACGGACGACGCCGTTGTAGAAGCGGCGTGAAGCCTGAATCTTGTCTTCGGTGTCAACCAGTTCAGCCTGGAGCTCCTGGAAGTTCTGGCTGGCCTTCAGGTCTGGGTAAGCTTCGGCGACAGCAAACAGGCTCTTCAGAGTCTGTGAGAATTCACCTTCAGCCTTGGCAGTTTCAGCAACGCCTTGGGCGTTGAGGGCATTAGCGCGGGCTTCGGTAACCTTTTCAAAGACACCACTTTCGTGAGCGGCGTAACCCTTGACGGTGTTTACCAGGTTAGGTATTAAGTCATAGCGGCGCTTTAGCTGGACGGTAATATCGCTCCAGGCTTCGTCGGCACGAATATTGAGCTTTATAAGGCCGTTGTACATCGCCGCCATAAAGGCGATAAGAACGACAACAACGATGCCGATGATAATTAATAAGGTCATGTATCAGTATCTCCGTTAATTTAGTTATAATTATACACCTCTGGCGCAATATTTGTTATGTGATTTAGGTTATTTTCAGCCCTGTCTCAGCATTTATTTCGATATCGCCGTACACGTCTATTCCATAGTAAACTATGCTTACATCTATGTATCATGCTTACAATTCCCGGCCAATCCCCAAACCTGCGCGACGACGGCGCGAATTCAAGCCGCTGGCGCTCATCATATGCCTTGTCTTGCTCATCGGCGGCTATACCTTATACGCTGCCTTGCGGCCCCTACCGGAGCCTAAAACGGTGCTCACCCCGCCAGTCGTGCCGGCCCAGGTAACGGTCAATATCCCTTGGCCCAAATCAGGCTCAGCCGAACAATCAGCTTACGGCGCTGACGGCTACGGCCTGCTCGCCTCCAGTTCAACAATCGAGACGCCTACTCCAACTGCTAGCATCGCCAAAGTCATGACGGTACTGGCAGTGCTCCAGCAAAAACCACTCAAACCTGGCGAACAAGGACCGACCATCACCTTCACCGCGGCTGACGCGGCACTCTACGGTAAATACATCGCCATGGACGGTTCGGCGGTACAGGTGTCAGCCGGAGACACCATGACCGAATACCAGGCCATCCAGACGCTGCTGTTGCCCTCTGCAAATAATATCGCCGACAGTCTGGCAACCTGGGCATTTGGCAGTATGGATGCCTACACCACCTATGCGAACAGCTATGCCCGGAGCCTGCATATGAACGGTACCAAGATTACTGACGCCAGCGGCTTCTCCAAATTGACCGTTAGCACCGCCTCAGACCTCGTCAAACTGGGTGATGCTGCCCTCGATAAGCCAGTCATAACTCAAGTCATCAGCCAGCAGTCGGCCGTCATCCCGGGTATCAGCACGGTCTACAACACCAATAAGCTGCTCGGTCAGTCAGGCGTCTTTGGCATCAAAACCGGCAACACCGACGAGGCTGGCGGCTGCTTCCTGGGTGCCGCCGACGTCGCCGTCGGTAGCAGAACCATCCGGGTCATTACCGCTGTTATTGGAGCACCGGATTTGGCCAGCGCGCTGCGCGATACCTTGCCGCTTATTCAGTCGACACCGTCCCAGTTTCAAACGCTACACGTAGTGCGCGCTGGCCAAAATGTTGGCACCGTCAGCACCGACTGGGGGAGTTCCTCACCTGTTGTTGCCAGTAAGAATATCGACACTCTCGCCTGGGCCGGCACCACCCTGCCTGCCCTGACCACCACTTCAGATCCTAAATCATTGTCAAAAGCCAAATCCACTGTCGGCAGCATCAGCCTCGATTTCCAAGGGCGGAAGGAAGCATCCGACCTGGTCTTGTCGAAAGACCTGGCCGCGCCAACACTGTGGTGGCGATTGACTCACCCTCTATAGCATCATTCGGTATTTTGTAGCTACAATGTATATACAAAATACCGCAACTACCGAATGGGTAATACCCAATAAGCATGCCCCTAGCCGGGACAGCGCACGTTAATCCAGCCGCCCGCTACGCTGGGGGCTGTGACTAACGACCGAACCACCGACGCCAGCTGCTGAAGCAGCCGGCGTCGGTGGTTCTAGCCTTACTCATGGTTATAAAAAGATCCTGCACGAAGCAGGATCTTTTTATATGGTGGGTGATGAGGGACTCGAACCCCCGACACCCTCGGTGTAAACGAGGTGCTCTAGCCAACTGAGCTAATCACCCTTAGCGCTGCCTAGTATATCAGACAATTAACAGATTGAAAACAGCGACATTTTGCCGGCACTACCGGTAAAGCTTATTGGACGGATGCCTTGGTCCGGCCCATCTTGGTTGGGCCAAACCAGGCGATAGCTTCAATTTGATGGTCGGCACCGCGATAAATGCCTTGCTTGAGATATACCGGATCGGGCACCGGATTAGCCGAAGTGCCGTTAACCCATTTGTCCCAGCCCATGGTGGCATGCATCTGCTTAGTTACGAGGACCTGCCCATCACGTTCGATGTGGATCCAGCCTTTGGTCGGATCGGGAGACAGATAGACGCCGATGAGCAGGTCCGTCCAATGACCGATTGGTAATGTACCGAGATCAATCCGCGAGCCAACCGATGAGCCGATTTGCAGCCGATTTAGCTTGGCTTCCAATGCCAGCGGAGGACTGCCACCCCACTGCCCCTTCAACTGCATAAAGTCCATCCAGTCGGTACTGTACGTGCTGGCAACAAACGTTGGGTCGAGTCCGAAGCTGAAGTGGAACCAGGCCTCACGCTCGACTCCGAGCGGCCAATTCTCGGCCAGCGTGTGCGAGCCGGTCGTTGTGTACAGGTCATACACTTCTGAGGCATGGCGGGTGTTGCCGTTAGACTGCACCGATTGGATGTCGCCAGGATGTAGATCAACTTTCATAGCATTGGTTGGCTTGTAGGGGGCGCTCCCCATGATGTTGGTCGCGCCGGTCACCATAAAGATCCGAGTAAGATAAGGACCGTCAGCTGTCCACGGATTCTTGGGTGACTGCAGTACCGTCCAGCCGGAATCAGGGATAAGATTGGCGACATCATAGTGCGAATGCCAGGTAAAGTTGGCGGCGGTCAACGAGGAAAACTTCACCGCTGAACCGCTGGAGGCTGTTGTGTCGCTTATCCGTGAAACACCGTAGCTGGTGACGCCTGACTCAGGTTCGGCGCTGACGGCTGGTGCGGCGGCGCGAATGGAGTGAAGCAAATATATACCGAGGCCACCAACAATCAATATGACGGCACATAACACCAGGTATCGACCGTTAACACCACGTTTCACCTGTCTAGAGCGCTTATGCATATCTATAGCCTATCATTTATTGTAGCCGAATCGGAAGCCTTTAGAGATCACCACCAATGAAGTTGTCCACGCGCTGCGCCGTGTCACCGGCTACGGTGTAGCGCATACTGACACCCAGCCGCCGGCCGGCCGTTAACGTCGAATCGGTGACGCTCAGCTTTTGGACCGAATTGCCAAGCAAACGGATGGTTGAGCCCTGAGCCTCGATCCGTATTGTATACGGCAGTGCCGGCGCTGACTCGGTGAATGAACCAATCGATGTAGAGACACCGCCGGTTGCCCTGAAGAGCTGCCAGGCGCCAGCCGAAACGTTGTAACGTCCGAAGTAGGCATCGGGGTTACCGCCGCTGCCGTCGGCAGTAGCGTTAACGTAACGCACCACTACCATAGGGTCGGTCACACTGGCCGTCGGTCGAGCTATGACTGTTGCTTGCGCGTACTGAGCCGCTGTCGTGGCTACTCCCGGTACCAGGTCATAGACACTGGCCACGGTCGGACCGGACACGCCTAATTGGTTGCTAACAATCGGTAGGGCATTCAAGCTGGCTGCCCAGCCATTGCCCGTTGAAGCGGCGTCACTGCGATTAAAGTCATCGGAGAATGTAAAGCCGGATGACAGGGTTATGCCATATTTCGTACCCAGATAACTTTCGGCTGTTGATAGCTCAGAACTGTTGAGCACTCGTTGCCAGATCATGACCTCGGCAATATCGCCGTTCCACAGGTCGGTTGCCGTGCCGTCGCTGCCGAAGGCTAACTGCGACGTCGTGTCGCCAGTGCCGGCCGTGCCGATCGTACCCAGTGCCCGCTGGGCGCCGTCGCGGCGATAATATAAGGTCGAGCCGGTCGTACCAGCCATGGTCAGCCCCAGGATGTTGGCCGTACCGCTGACGCCGGAGGCGGGGTCAGCCGAGATGGTCGTGGTACTCGACGGCGCGTAATAAATCGCCCGGCCGGCCGAGCTGGCGTTGGGTGAAATCGAATAATGGTTGCTACCGGTGCCGCGCGAAATAATTCGTGGTGTACCGGAGACAGTTGCCCGTGGCACCGACACCACCAGCACAGTCATACCCGATGTTTCGGCGTGCAGCGTCGAGGCGGCGCAGGTCAACCATTGGCTGCTGCCGTCAAAACGCATCACCGGGTTGCCGTTGAGGATATTGGTTTTGAAAATTGGCTGATGACTATTGTCGGTTTGCATAGCGTGAATTCCGTTGCCGGACAGATCCGGTGCCACCACTATCGATGCGCCGTCACTCAGCCCGCCGGACAGGCGATCGGCACTCCACCACCCGGCAATCCCGCCGACCGGTGGCACCGGCAACTTATGTCGAATAACGGCACTAGGTCGGGCTGCGAACGGGCTTATGTCAAATCTCCCGAGACCAGCCAGACATTTGAACCGAGATAACGCAGCCCCCACGTCGAATATTGCGTGCGAGTGACCAAAGTCGATGCCGAACGAATAGTGACGCCAGCGCCGGCCGTTAGTGTTACCGTGCCGGTGCCGAGCTGCGCACCTTCGACCACCGTGCCGGTAGCCCAGGCGACCGATGAGCTCGGCGGCACCGTGATGGTCGTCGCGGAGGCGCTGGTCATATCAATCGACCGCCCGGCATCACTCAGTACCAGCGTATATGAGGCCGTCTGAGCGTTGGCCGTGATAATAACGACATCAGGCAGCGTAATGTCGGCCGAGCCGTCAAAGGCCGTACCATTGATGTTGCGCGGCGTGGCCAGTTTGGTAGCTGTGCCGGCATTGCCCGTCACCGACGTCTGGTCGCCGGTGTTGGTACCGCTCATCGCCGCTAGCTTGGTCTTCTCGGTAGCGGTGTAAGCCTTATTGGTGGTACCGTCCGGTACGGCATCCTGGTTGAGTGTTTGCCAGGATTTGTCACCGCGGTAATATTGCGTGCTCGAGCCGGCGGCCAACGTTGGCTCTTTGCCTGTTAGCCCTGGAACCGTTGGCGAGTCTGCGGTGCCGCCCAAGTCACCAGTAAGTTTGAGAATACCCTTTGTGCCAGCAGAAGCGTCAGTGGCAGTGCCGGCCGGTTTGTCCGCCAGATCATTATACGAGCCAGTAGTCGCCACCGTCGCCAGAGA
>DHXQ01000006.1 GCA_002413755.1 Candidatus Saccharibacteria bacterium UBA5152
GGATCAGTGAACGTCTCGGTATGTCCACTGGCCTGCCAGACCTTCTGGTTCATCAGGATGGCGGCATCGACTCCGTACATATTGTCGGCATCATCGACAAACATCTTCCACCACAAACTCATGATGTTGCGCTTCAGCGCCACGCCGAGCGGGCCGTAGTCCCAGGTACCACTGAGGCCACCATAGACATCAGAGCCCGGATAAATAAATCCGCGCCGTTTACAGAGGCTGACAATATCTTCTAGTTTTAGATCGCTCATAGTTGCTCAAATTATACCTGTTTTCGGCTGTTTCGCCTACCTTAGAACCTGAATCCGAAAGCCTCCTGCGATCCCTCTCTGTCCTCTATGACTTTTAAGAGACTCAGCATTTTGTGGCCACAAATGGGCCACAAAATGCTGAGTATGTACACATAGTCATATGAACAGTGAGCTTTTTATGGACCCTGACACTAAGTCAGCGACTCTGGATGATACACATTTTTGTATTCAATTTTTATGATCTGATATAGGTTTGGGCCATGGTCTGTAACAGAGGTGTTGAGGCGTCGAGCAGTGTTTCGAGGCCGGTGATCTTTTGCATGATTTCGGCGCGGTTTCCGGCGAAACCAACCCGCAGGAATTTGATATCGTCAGCGCCGAACTGCCCTTCCGGGTGGCCGGCGAACGCCATGTCGTCAAAACTGAAGGTATAACGGGCATCGGCCGACAGCTTGGCACCATCCGAGTCCTGCTCCAGGTTGGGGCTGTGGCCGTCGAGCCGCAGCAGCTGCATTGTGAACCAGACCCGGATTAAACGCAGATCAATCGTAAGGTCATCGAGCGCGCCAAACCCCTGCTCTAGTAGCTCGAAGTATTCCGGGTCGGGCTCGTCCTCGGTGGCCTTGTGCAGGATCCTGATCAGGTCATAGCCGAGCATCGTCCGGTTGACATCACTAACGATATTGGCGTAGTAGCGGATCAGGCGGGTCGATATCAGCGTACCAATCTCGCTGCGACCGTGGATAAAGCTGATCTCGCTGACACTGAACAGTTCGATGCCACCCGCCAGCTTGGACTTGCTGCGCCGCACGCCTTTGGCGATCAGGCTGAGCTTACCATGATCAGGGGTCAATAGCGTCAATATGCGATCGGCTTCGCCGTAGTCGGTACGCCGCAGGATGATGGCGTGGGTATTGATCTGTTGCTTCATGATGCTTGCAAGGCAGGCACGGCGATCGCTTCTTTGACGGCCCGCAGTAACATGCGCAGGCTGGTCTGCGGCTTATACAAATAGACAGTGACTCCCAGCCGGTCACGGAGTAACTTCATACTGTCCATAAACTCAGCCGGCGGGATGCAGCTATGAATAACCACCGGCACGTACTGCCACTCGGCGTACGACCGCAACTCATACAGGAACTCGATGCCGCTATGCGCCACCAGTTGCAATTCAACAATCACGACGTCCGGTATCTGCTCGTCAACCTTGAAGACTCCATCCTGGGCGCTGACGGTCAGCCGCGTGGCGTGCCCTTCGTGCTCAAAAGCCTGCATGTAGGCCTTGGCCAGTACGGCATCCGGCTCAATCAACAAAATCTGAGCCATTACATAATCTCCCGAGGAGCTTTGTAGAATAGTGCCGTTTGGGATGAAAAATGAGTACCGTAAGCGAGCCGTACTCTAGGTACGGTGAGCGCGGAACGCAATTTTTCGCCCAAAATGTGCATTTTACAAAGCTCCTATATCAGCTGCATCTGGGGGTTGGACTGCAATACAGTTCCCAAACCCGACCTTCGGTTGTGATGTGACACCTTCAGCTTGGCACCGATGGCGTTCAGTATGGCGTCAGCCACAAATACTCCGGCTCCTCCGGAGTGGCTGAGCCCCGGCAATGGCTGGCGAGTGTCGCCCAACAGATGCTTGCCCTGGCGCAGCGCCTCAGCGGTCAGCCGGTCGACGTCAGCATACAGCCCAGCCACGATGCCGTAGCGGCAACGATGGGCGGCTAACTCAAGGCGCATCTGGGGCGCATCGCTAGCGGGGAGCGCTTCGATCAGAGCGTAGCCCAGACTCACCAGAGCACTTTGCAAACCCTCGCGGTGCGCCGTCACCGGCCCATACTTGCCGCCGAGTGATAATTCGAGATTGACACCATACAGTTTGGCGATCGGGTGTAGCTGATGAGCCGCGTCGTAGAGCACTGAGGATAATGACACTGGCTCTTGTTCGACGTTGTAGGTCTCTTCGGCGGCCAGACGCATGCTCAGTAAATAGCCGTCAATCAGCTTGAGTGCCACATCGGCATTCACGCCGACTTGGGACAGGTGCTCGTTGGTACGATCAAGCAGGCTACCGAGTTCGGCTTGCTTGAGAATTTGCATGAGGGGCAGCTTCATCTGTTCTGCGAGAGACAGAAAGAGCTGTTCGGAGTGTAACCACTGCAGTTTTTGACCGGAAAAATCGTCGTTCTGCACCCGTATGTACCCTCACTTACTTGCTACCTGAAAGTATAGCACCTTTCGCAAGGTGATGTACGACATACAAAATTTTTATTCACTTTCAGCAAGTGAATATGTAATAATTACGGCGAAAATGTGATATTTGGCAAGATATAGCTGTTGAAATCAGCAACATAGAGAGGACTCTCGGTCCATACCTCCAGAGTCTTGTCACGGATGGGTATGATGACTAATGAGCCAGTTATGTTCCGACCGCTCATGATTGCGCCGTCAAACTTAGTACCGACCACGCTTGGCACTTTTGGAAAAGCGTATGGTACCGCCGTCACCTTCTTGGTCGCAACCAAGCTGTTCATACCTGTAATTGCGGATGCATAGCTGCGATTAATCACTTGGACACGAAGGGCAAAGGCCGAGTCCCTATCAGAGATGTTAGGGACAATGTTTGGATGGAAATAGCCGTCAACGGGTTGGTTGGATGGACCGCTATCAGCGACATAGGCGCTCCATGTCTTCGGGAATAATACCTGAACTCCGCCGTATTGCTCGGCACCTTTGTATGGCCGGAGCGGTTGCTTGTCGGCCTCGGCATGTTCTTTATCTTTGGCTATATCCTCGTCCTGCTTAGCGATCGTAACCGCTGCTGCAATCTTAGTTGCTACATTCGTACGATAATCCTCACGGCCACTAAAAGCCCAGGCTCCAAATGCAATCGCCGCGACTAAAATTACCCCGGCGAGGATCAAAGGAATTAAGAGGATATTCGTGCTGCCCCGTTGATCACTACAAAAACTACGCCCATTCATACTGCTAATGTTAACTGAGTTGTGGCGTTCCTGCAAGCCTTGCCCGCCAGGTCGCAGGTTGTGTCTATTTTTCATAAACATACAGAAATATCCCATCTTTAGTTACGACTGGCTCCTTACCGGGTATCTGGAATGCAAAACTGACTAACCTGATCGGCCGGTTCGGCTGCGCCGTCACTACCATATCGAGCTTGACCATAAACTTATCAAGTAAGAACACGAAGATACCATCCGCCTCAGGCCAATGCTGCGCCCAGAAGTTACCCCAGACCACTTTGACCTGTCCCCGGTAGCGCCGAGTGCGTAACCAGGCGATGAGCGCCAGCAGCGGGTTTAGTTCGTAGCCCACCACCTTGTAGCCCCGGACAGCAGCAGCTATCAGCACTTTCCCATCTCCGCAGCCGAGCTCGAGCATGGTTTGGCCCTTCTCGAGGTCCAGCAGGTCGAGCGCAGCATTCATTTGGGCATCAAGCGTGGGGACATACGGCGCACCAAACAGCAGCACAAACGCGAAGCAGAACATCACAATGATAAAAACCGTTGCGACCCACATCAGCATGGTCTACTCGTCGGCTTCCTGATCAAGCTTGGCCCGCAGGTCGGTCACTTTGTTCTCCGCCCGAGCCAGCCGGGCTTCCAGCTGGGCGACTATTTCCAGCCCGCGCTCATAGCTGGCGACAGCGTCATCGATGTCCAGGTCGCCGGATTCCAGTTTCGTCGTCAGGGTGTGCAGCTCCTCGGTGAGGGCGTGATAATCAGCGGCGGGTTTAGATTTAGGCATGGGTGTTCCCTCTTTTGGTAGTCTTAGCTTTTGGCAGAGATCCGTCACGCACTTCGACGTGCGTGACCGTTGCCTCCAGACTTGCGCGGTGCAGTTCAATATGTACTATAGCACCTTCGCCGGGCCCCGATGTACCTGATATATCACTGATCACCTTGCCGTCGGCACCGCGCACAATGGCATAGCCGCGCCGCAGCGCGGCCTGCGGGCTCAGCACCTCCAGCAGCTGGCGCGAAGTCTGCAAACTATCACGTTCAGCCGTCAGGCGGAGCGCCAGCTGTTCGTGCAGTTCATCGCGCAGCGTCAGGTTCTGAGTATGAGCGTCATACATTTTGTCTCGCACCAAGTCGTACAATTGTTCACTAATCTCCAGTAGTTGTTCGAGGACGTGATGTTTGTCTGGCGTTAGCAGCTCGGCCGCGTTGCTGGGCGTGCTGGCGCGCGTATCAGCGGCCAGCTCGGCCAGGCTGCTATCAATCTCATGGCCAATTGCTACCAGTGTCGGAATCCGGCTGCCGGCCACTGCCCGAGTCACCTGCTCACTACTAAAGGCCGCCAGATCGTCAGGGCTGCCGCCGCCGCGAATCATCACCAGTACCTCTGGCGGCTCAGCCAACCCGTTAAACCGCTCGACGGCATTGACGATTTGTGGCACGGCGGCGTCGCCCTGGACTTGGACGTCGATAACATCGACTTGCATCCCACCCCAGCGGGCAGCCAGGATCTTAACGAAGTCAGCGTAGGCTGCCGACTGTCGTGAAGTGATCAGACCAATCCGCTGAGGCGGATACGGCAGTGCGCGCTTGCGCGCTGGCTCGAACAGCCCCTCGGCTTGCAACTTGGCCTGCAACAGCTCGGCGGCGCGCTTCAGCGAGCCCTCACCGGCTGGCTTGATCAGTTGGACGTTAAAGCTAAAACCGTACTGGTTGTGCATCCGCGGCGCGCCGCGAACTTCCAGCAACATGCCGTCCTCCAGCGGCCCCGGCAGGTGCTGGACTGTACCAAAGCATTTCAGGCTCGATTCGTCGTCTTTCAAGTCGAAGTACACCCAGCGGCCCCGGCTGATACGCAGGTTGGCCAGCTCACCAGTCACGACGATCGACGGGAATCCGAATTCATACGACTCATTCAGCAGGTCAATGAAATCGCTGACCGAAACTTGCAGATCCGGCAGATTATAGATATCAAAGGTCGATACATCAGACACTATCGTCTCCCGCGGTCACCTTGTAACGTGCGGTGGTAGAAGTAACCCCCTATCGGAATCTGGACTGCCGTATTGACGACCCGGTACATGACGGTCACCGGCAAACTGACCGCTGCCGGCACGCCACCAGCCACTAGTACAGCGGTCATCAAGGCTTCATAAATACCGACGCCGCCCGGCAGGACCGATACTAGGCCGGCAAAGTTCGCCACCGCGTAGGCCAGGATCACGGCGCC
>DHXQ01000034.1:0-1931 GCA_002413755.1 Candidatus Saccharibacteria bacterium UBA5152
GCTTGTGCTTACTTAGTAAGAAATATACTTGCTTTATTAACCCTAAAATGTTAATATAAACGAATATTACTGATACGTGGGTCACCGCGTAAAGTAAGAGGACTCATTATGTCACTGTCTAAGCCGAAGCATACACAACCTAAATCGCATGCCGTGCTCAGCCGCATTCTCGCACTTGAGCTACTGATTGTACTAGTTGTTCTCGGTGTTATGTTCAAGACTCCGATCCATAGCGCCTATGCCCTGGCTAGCACCCACCAGCCAGAAACCTACACCGAATTATACTTTACTAATGTCGTCAGCTTGCCGAAGCAAGTGACGGTCGGCCGAATCTACAACTTCGGCTTCAAGGTTGTTAACCACGAGTCGCGGATCATGACCTACCACTACGCCGTCACCATCCAGTACGGCACGACGACACAGGTCCTGGCAACCAAAACTGTCGCCGTACCCGCCGCGGGCTCGGCTATCATTCCCGTATCGTTTGAAATCGACCAACTGAACCAGCTGGCAACGCTTAAGGTTACGCTTGCCGAGCAGCACGAGTCAATCAGCTTCCGGAGCCAGTCGTGAAAAAAATTACCGTAATCATTCCGTGCTACAACGAAGCCGATGCGATCGCTACGGTCATTGCTAAGTTCCCCCGGGCCCGGCTGGCAATGTATGGCTACGAGCTGGATGTCCTGGTTATCGACAATAACTCGTCGGACAACACCGCTGAACTCGCGCGGGCGGCTGGCGCCCGCGTCATCGTTGAGCCCAAGCAGGGCAAGGGCAACGCTATCAAAACCGGCTTCTACAACATAGCAGATGACACCGACTATGTAGCCATGCTCGACGGCGACGACACCTACAAGCCAGAAGAAATATTACGGTTGATTGCCCCGATTGATGACGATTTTGCCAAGGTTATCATCGGTTCCCGGATGCACGGTCGAATCCGGGCCGGCTCGATGAAGCCGCTCAACCGGTTTGGCAACCGCCTGTATTCAAGGTTGGTCCGCACCGTTTACAAAGTCACCGTGACTGATGTCCTGACCGGTTATTATGCCTGGTCGCGCGAAGCCATCGAAGCACTGCGTCCACACCTCCAGTCAAAAGGCTTCGCTATCGAAATGGAAATGGTAACAAAGATGGCCCGGCTGGGATATGAAATATACTCTGTACCGGTTTCATATAATCCACGTCTTGGCGATTCCAGCCTGAACCCCATCATTGACGGGGCGAAAATCATGAAAATGTACCTGCGCAACCTGCGCTGGAAACCGATGACCATGGAAACGATCCAGGAATCTCAGCTGGCAGCGGTTGCTACTGATGGCCGTAAATTCGTAATACGAAGGTGGAAAACACGTCATGCCGGCGAGTCCTCTGAAGCTAGCAGTCGTATCTGATTCGGTCCCTCCTTTTTTCAAGGGTGGTAAAGAAACACGGATCTACCACCTTACTCGTGAACTGAGTCAGCTTGGATGTGACGTGCACATCTATACCATGCACTGGTGGAAGCCTGAGGGTGATTATGTCGAGGACGGCATTACCTACCACGCTATTTCCAAATTATATCCGCTGTATGTTGGCGACCGCCGTTCTATCAAGCAAGGCGTGTTGTTTGGCTTGGCCTGCCTGAAGCTCTGGAAATATGACACCGATATGTATGAAGTGGATCACATGCCGTTCTTTCCGCTGTTTAGTGTCAAAATTATCAGCCTGCTCAAGCGCAAGCCGATGTTCGCTGTCTGGCATGAAGTTTGGGGTAAGAGCTATTGGCGCGAATACCTAGGCGGTATCAGCGGCACGATCGCCTACCTTATCGAGCGAGCGAGCATCTATATGCCAACGCACATTATTGCCGTATCAGAACATACTCAGCGCCGGTTACGCAGCGAGCTGCATTACAAAGGTCCGCTGTCGATGGTAACAAACGGTATGAA
>DHXQ01000034.1:2142-9846 GCA_002413755.1 Candidatus Saccharibacteria bacterium UBA5152
CACAAAAATGTCGATCTATTGATCGAAGCCATAGACATCATCCGTCAGCAGCAACCCACGATTAGCTGCCTGATAATCGGTGACGGACCCGAAAAGGTGCGCCTAGCCAAGCTGATCAGCGACCGGGATCTGTCAGCAAATGTCAGTATGCTTGGCTACGTCGAGTCGTCAGACGATGTCTTTGCCCTGATGAAATCATCCCGCGTCTTTGTATTGCCATCGGTGAGGGAAGGCTTTGGCATCACCGTGTTGGAGGCCTATGCCTGCGGCCTGTCGATTGTCACAGTTGACCACCGCGACAACGCCGCCCAATATATCGCCCCGAAGGATTGTAGTATCGTATGCCCGGCCACGGCGCCGGAGATTGCCGCCTCGATCACAACATTATTGTCACGCAAACCGACGAGCGACAAGAAGCATGATGCATCATTGTATGACTGGAAAGTCCTGGGTAAGCGTCTGAAGGGCATATATACCTCATGAAAGCCTTGCTGGTCACCCCATACTATGCTCCCAAAATCGGCGGTTTAGAAAACTATGCCCGCCAGCTGGGGATTGCACTCCAGGAGTTACAGAACTGGGAAATTGTTGTCGTGACGTCGAACCATGCCTCCAAGGGTCAAGTCATCGACACGGTTGACGGCACTAAGGTGTACCGGCTGGCCACTTTATTCAAATTCTCTAACACACCGATAAATCCGCTCTGGCCGCTCTATATCCGGTCCATAATGAAGCGTGAAAAGCCGGACATTATCTTATCTCATTCGCCAGTCCCCACCATGGCAGACGCTGTTGCGCTGGCCGCCGGCCGGACACCAATTCTGCTGACCTACCATGCTGCCACACTTATGAAAGGCGGCTCGCTGGCTTTCAATATCGTTGCTCGCCTCTACCGTGCTTACGAACAGCTGACCTTCGCCCGGGCGAAGCGGATCCTGGCCGTATCCGAATATGTCAAACAGCAGTTCAGCCCGCGACGGCAGCAAAAAACCGTCGTGATACCCAACGGTGTCTGGCAGAGGGACATCGTCGCCCGCGATCAGCCGTCCGGTGCGAACTTCTTATTTATCGGTTCGCTAGACAAAACGCACGCCTGGAAGGGTCTCGACCAAATCATCGAGGCCGTCGGGCTGTATGTGGGGCAGCACGGGCCGGATTGCCTCTTGACTATTATGGGTGACGGCACTGCCCGTGCCGACTATGAGGCTCAAGTTCAAAAACTTGGAATTCAAGAACAGGTAGTGTTCATCGGTGCCCAGTCCGGGGCCGCAAAAGACGCCGCGCTGTCAGCCGCCACCGCTCTCATCTCATATCCTACCAGCGCCAATGACGCCTTCCCAACAGTCCTGTTAGAGGCTTGGGCGCGGCAGGTTCCGGTTATCGCTGCAGCAATTGGCCCGATTCCTTCACTCATTAATGACCGCCGTGATGGCTATTTAGTCGCGCCGCATGACCCCGCTGCACTCAAGGACGCCATGCATTTCGTTGCTGCAGCCAGTGTCGCAGAGCGTGCTGCCATTGCCGCTGCCGCCGCCCTCCGCACCCGTCAAAACTACACCTGGGAACAACACGCTGCACAGCTGGCTGAGCTGGCGCAAGAGGTCATCGCATGAAAGTGCTGCTACTGGGATCGGCGTCATACAAAAGCAGCCTGACCTACTTCCGGCTGGTTTCCGTTGGGCGGCAACTGGTCCGCCATGGCTGGTCGGCGACGATGATCGTGCCGTCGGCAGATAAGTACAATCACTTTATTCCCGATAAGCAGGCCTCCTTAGATCCGATCAAGCTAATCCAGCCATGGCAACTACTGACCAAATTAGCCGTGCTGAACCTGGTGCCATACTTATTGACGTCGCTGGTGCAGATTCTGCGTAGCCGGGCCGATAGTATCTATTTGTATAAGCCGACGCCGATCACTATCGGTGGCCTTGTGCCAAAACTGCTTTTCGGGACACCCGTTATCCTCGACCTAGACGATCTAGGCAGTGAAGTAATGCGCCTGCAGGGCCAGTCAAAGATACAGGTCAAACTGGTGGCGGCCTGTGAAAACCTGGCGCTGCGCCACGCCTCGGCCGTAGTAGTGGCATCTAGTTATCTGCAACAGCTCGTCCTGCAGCGTTATCCTCACAAATCGGTTCATGTCATGAGTAACGGCGTTGATCCAACTGAGTTCATCTGCCGGTCGACAACCCCGCCGCGTCCGCACATATATTATTTCGGAGCCATCAATCGCCTGAGCCTCATAGAGGAGACACTTCGAGCCATGCCGGCAACCTTAGCCGCCGTTCCAAACGCCCAAATGACGATTATGGGTGGTGGTAGTGCGCTTCAAGCTGCGAAGGATCTGGCCCGCGAGCTTAAGATCGACCAGGCAATTACCTTTACCGGCTGGATAGATGTACGCGATGCTCAGCAGCATGTCCGGTTTGCTGATATTGCTATCTGCTGCCAACCGGACATTCCCACGGTTCGGGCTGCCAGCAATCTGAAGGTCTTCCAATATATGGCGATGGGTAGCGTACCGGTTGTCAGTGACGTCGGCGACCTGAAGAGCTATATCCAGGACGGCCAAGCTGGCGTGGCGGTGCCGGCAGGGGATTCAGCCCAGTTGGCTCAGGCTCTGATTGAGCTGTTACAAAATCCCCGCCGCCGCCGAGAGATGGCAGCCCGTGCCCGCCATCAGGCCGAGACCGTATACTCATGGGATAGTTTAGGGAATGGCTTAGAAGTGTTCGTGCGTAACGCCGGAGTTGACCATGGCAAGATATAATAAACAGCCGTTCATGAGCGTCGTGGTGAGTTGTTATAACGGCGCCCAATCCGTTGGCCGGACGATCGAATCACTGCTGGCGCAGGATTACCCTCGGAAAAAATTCGAAATCATCGTCGTAAACGATGGCTCGTCTGATAATACCGAGCAAGTTATTAAAAGCTACCGCCGGGTACGCTACGTCGGCTATCCGGATAACCGGGGTATATCAGGTGCCCGCAATGCCGGGCTGGCTGCGGCCAAAGGTGATGTCTACGTCGCCTGTGATGATGACTGTCTGGTCCGTAAGGACTGGCTGAGCCAGCTGGCCAAAGGTTATGCCTTCGATAACCCCGCCGGTGTCTGCGGCTATATGGTAGCCGACGGCGACGCTAAGGGCGTGTTCACGAAATACTTACACACCACTGGATCGGGCTGGCCGCCGATCGTCCGCTCCGGCAAGCCTACCTTGGTCCGCCGCCTGTGGAATTATGCCCGGGCAACCTGCAGCAAACATACCAGCGATATGCCTGATTATGCTGAAGTCGAAGAATTTTACGGTGCTAATGGTAGTTTCCCGGTCAAGGAACTGCGAGCCATTGGTGGCTGGCGGACGGAAATGAACTGGATCGAAGACCGTGATATCAGCCGCCGGATCCGCGCAAAGTACCCGAAGCGGCATTTCTACGCCGTCCGCCAGGCGGAAATTATCCATGACCCTGATCTATCGATGCGGCAGTATATGCTGCGGCCTTGGAAGCGCGGTGCGGCCAACCTGAAGTTTCACCAGCAGAACCACCTGGCACCGCCGTTGTTTCCGTTTCCTTTCCTGATGGCCTTGCTCGTCATTGCGGCAGCAATAGTGGCCCCCATCTTCATTATTCCAGTACTACTGATTGTGCCGCAGCTGCTGTATTTGCGCTGGCCGTTGGCGTTCATGGCCGAGTATAAGAAACATCTTACACTGTTCCCATATTTGCAGCTGATTGAAGAAACAATGACCATTGCCGGCCTGACCCGCGCTCGTTACAAACAGCTGCGCGCATCCGAAAACACGGTAAAACACTGGCTCAGGCCATCAGTTATCCTGAGTATTCTGGTGACAGTCCTGTGGGTCTGGCATACCACGCACACCCAGACCGGGATAGCTCGGGCCGCCGGTTCGATCATCTTCCTGCTGGCTGCGCCGGGATATTTCACATTACGTACCCTGATTGGGTATAAAGATAAATTAGGGCTGACGAAGCTGGTCATTTACAGCGTTGGCTTGAGTTTGCTGTTGCTGATGCTGCTAGGGATTGCCACCAACTGGATCCTGATCTTGCTTGGCAATGCCTACCCATTGTCGGTCGCCGCACTGAGCTACGGCGTTGCCGGGCTGGTGTTAACGACTATACTCGTGTCCGCGGGCCGCAAGCCTATTCATCCCGAGAAATCACTGCCGCTTATTAAACCGCTATTGCAGGCCTGGCCGGTCGTTCTGACGTGTATCGCATTGCCGTTCCTAGCCGTCGGCGGCGCTATCACGCTCAATAATGGTGGCTCGGACTGGCTGGCGCTGACGACAATGGGCAGTATTGCCGGCTTCGCGCTAGTGATGTTATGGCGCACTTCGGCCAAATCCAAGCGGTTCTTTCCGCTGGTACTGTATTCGTTATGCCTGAGCATCCTACTTGGGACGTCGATGCGCGGCTGGAATATTACCGGCCATGATGTTATGCAGGAATTCCAGGTGTTTCAGCTGACCCTCCAGCACAGTGCCTGGCACATGAGTTATTATCAGGATGCCTACAATGCCTGCTTGAGCATTACAATTTTGCCGACACTATTCCAAAAACTGACAGGTATCACCGACCAGTACGTCTATAAGTTTATTTTTCAACTCTTCTTCGCACTGATTGCGCCTGTCATGTATACCACATTGCGGTTCTTTACGGGGCGGCGGCTGGCGTTCCTAGCGGTGTTGGTGTTCATGACTTTCCCGGCTTTCCTGACTGATATCACCATGCTAAACCGCCAGGAGACGGCTCTCTTATGTTTCGCCCTGGCGGTACTCGCTGGCCTCGACAACCAGCTGTCAACCCGGCACCGTAGCCTACTGTCGATCGCGTTTCTGACAGCCATGGTTCTGTCGCACTATTCAACGAGCTACATCGCGGCTGCAACCTTAGTATTGATGTTTGGAGCCAATCTGCTGACGAATATTTTGGCGAGAATATTACGCTCGAAGTGGCCTCGCAAGATTCAGCCGATATATATTTTTTCATGGCCGGTTATCGCCATTACCGTAGTGATATTGGTGACATGGGGTGGATTAGCCACTCAGACGTCAGGCAACATATCACGTACGCTGCAGTCGATTGTGCACGGTCTGCCAACCCTGTTGCAGTCGACGGCATCGAGTGACTATTCACGGACTGGTCAAACAAACTCGAGCGATACACTGTTGAAATCGTACCTTGCAGAGTCAACCGACAGCCGGTCATTCCCGGCTGCCGATTACTATCCTGCCACTCTCACATCACGCTATGCGATCAAGACAGACTCAGACACGGTCAGCCCGCTCAGCCAACCATTACAGCAGCACGGCGTAGCCGCGAATACGGTATACCAGGCCTTCGACAAATCGCGGCAGTTGTACGGTTTGCTGATCGAGGGATTGATTGGACTTGGCGTGGTCGTCATATTGCTGGTGCGCCGCTGGCGCCAGCGGCTAACTGGCCAGTACCGAGGTTTGATCCTGGCAAGTTTGGCAATTATTGCTATCCAGGTAGTTGTACCGGCTTCGTTCATAAACTACGGCTTGCTACGAGTTATCCAGCAGAGCCTGTTGGTGCTCGCACTACCATTGATTCTGTCCTGTTATTGGTCGCTGGGGTTGATACGGATCCCTCGTACTTGGCGGATTCGGGTCATAGCTACTGGCTTTGTCCTCGTCTATCTCTTAATGTCTGGATTTATGTCGGCGCTCACCGGCGGTTACAAGCCCGTGCTGGCACTCAGCAATAGCGGATTTTACTATGATGCTTACTATACCCATCAGGCGGAAATCTCCAGTGATCAGTGGCTTCACAATGCGACGCCAAAGGGCTCAAGAGTCTATAGTGATGAATTTGCCCGTCGCCGGATGATTACCTATGCTGGCATATTCTCACGTCCGACATTGGCTCCAGGAGCGATACCAACCGATAGTTACGTCTATCTGAGCGACGATAATGTAACAAACGGCAGTATCCCGCTGTACTATCACGGTGCGCTGCTCTATTATGCGGTGCCGTACGATTTTCTAAATGCTAACAAGAACCTGGTCTACACGTCACAGGATGTAAAGATCTATAAGTAAGCCGGCGGCAGTTGCCAAGACTCTGTCGACGGCGTCAGCTCGAGGCCGTCCTTACGGATATCAGCGATAATCGTTGGTAACAGTTCGCGGGTATGGGCGCCGTGCAAGTGAAACAGTATAACGGCACCAGGTTTGAGCTCCTGTAAGATTGTGTGGCGCATCTCAACTACCGACGTACCGGCCCAGTCGCGGCTATCGATGGTCCAATAACAGATTGCGTATCCAAGACCGCGGGCGAGCTCACGGATGGCGGCATTATACCGGCCCTGTGGCGGTCGGAACCAAAGGCCCGGTAATCCCTGGCTGATCTCCTGCTTTATAACTTCTGGGCTCAACCCCAATAATACCGGGTGAGTGACAGTATGGTTGCCGACGACATGTCCGGCGGCGGCTATGCTATGCACCAGCTCCGGGTGGAGCGCTGCCCAGTCCCCCTGTAAGAAGAACATTGCTTTGACTTGCTGCTCCGCCAGAACCTGTAATATTTCGCTGACTTCGCTTTGGCTACCATAATCATCGAAGGTTAATAGTACTGAATCAGATGTTTTGTAGCAGTGCTTCTCGAGTGATGTTGCGCCGATCCGCCAGTCCGCATAGTGGTGCAAGGCGACGGAAGCAGCATGTGAGAAACGGAGTTTGGTGCTTGCGAGCAGGCTCATTTGACGGTCCCCTGAAAAATAATAAGGCAATACATCAGGGCACTGCCTGTGATAACGAGGAGGGCGTAGCTGGCGAAGCGTAGTTTGTGTAGCCGGGCAGGAACCAGTTCTATCAGAGCCAGTGCTATAATTACCAGGACTGCGAACCCAAGCCCAACCAATCGGAGCTGAAGTAATGTCAGGTTGTATGGGGTAAGTTGCTGCATGTTTTACGGAGTCACAAAAGCCCTAGTATACTAGTTGATTATATGTTATTCTAACATTAATGTTAATGAAAGTCAATTGCGAAGCCTCTGTTGGCAGTGCATACTAATAGCCATGTATACCTATCGTAACAAAAAACCACAGGGCCGGCGATTCTTACGCTTATCCAAACGGAATATCATCATTGTCGCCGCCGCTGCGGTGGTTGTCGCCGCCCTGATTGGCTACGGGGTATATGCATCGCACGGCGCAGGGGATCCAGTTGCCAAGGCTTCGACAGCTACCGTTCAGCCAGCCGTGCCGCCAGCTGCTGCGACAAGCAAAGGGTATGGCATCGCCGCTGGTAGCGGCCTGCCCGGCCTCTCCGATGCGGCTCTCGATAAACGATTGAGCGGTATTGCCGGCTTAGGGGCCACCTGGGTGAGACTCGATTTCGACTGGGCCAGTATCCAGCCGTCAGGGCCGACTGATTATAAATGGACCACCTACGACAAGATCGTCGCGGCCGCTGCTAAGTATCATTTGAATGTTCTGGGGATTGTTACCTACACGCCGAGCTGGGCCCGTCCCAGTGACTGCCGCGACGATCTGAAGTGCCATCCGGCCCACGCCGATCAGTTCGCTAAGTTCGCCGGAGCGGTGGCCCATCGTTATCAATCGCAAGGTGTGCATGATTGGGAGATTTGGAACGAGCCCAACAGCAAGGATTTTTGGAAGCCCAAATCGAGCCCGTCGGACTACGCTGAGCT
>DHXQ01000034.1:10051-24244 GCA_002413755.1 Candidatus Saccharibacteria bacterium UBA5152
ATGCCGTCTACAAAGCCGGTGCCAAGCCGTACTTCGACGCCGTAGCTGACCATCCGTACACCTTCCCATTGTCGCCGACCAGCAGCCAGGACCATGCCTGGAACCAGATGGCCACCGACAGTAATGGCCTGCGCCAGATAATGGTCCATAACGGTGACTCAGCCAAAAAGATTTGGATCACCGAATTTGGCGCCCCGACCGGCGGTCCGGGCCCAATCTCAACGATCGGCAATCCCAATCTCAACGCCAAGCCCTATGTCGTTGACGAGGCGCTACAGGCAAAAATTTTGGGTGATGCTATCAGGCTCTACCAAAGTTACGACTGGGTTGGTCCATTCTTCGTGTATTCGTACCAGGATGCCGGTATCGACAAATCAACCAATGAGAACTTCTTCGGACTGGTGCGGGCCGACGGCACGCACAAACCGGCCTATGATGTCTTTAAGCAAGCAGCTGCCGCACCTCAAGCACCCTAGCTCTCGCGATGTTTTGGATTACATCTCGTGGATGACTGTAATCTGCGCGCCCAATGAGTTGAGACGCTCGGCTAGATCTTCGTAGCCGCGGTTGATAGTGTAGACATTGCGCAAGATGCTGACTCCCGGCGCGGCAAGCATACCAATCAGCAATAAGCTGGCCGGGCGCAGGGCAGGCGGGCAGACGACATCGGCCGCCCGGAACTTAGTGGGACCGACGACGTAGACGCGGTGCGGGTCAGCCAGTTCGACGTTGGCGCCGACTTTGGTCATCTCGGTGTAGTAGATAGCGCGGTTCTCGTAGGTCCAGTCGTGAATCAGGGTACGGCCGTCGACGACAGCAGCAATTGGCACGAAGTAGGGCAAGTTATCCTGATTGAGGCCGGGGTAGACGTTGGCATGAATCTTTTCGGTCAATGCCTTCAGCTTGCCATTGTGTTTGTGGATGTGCAGGTCGACGAGGTCGGTCTTGCCATTCACGGCCTTATAACGCTCGGTCTGATCATAATCGAGGCCCATTTTCTTGAGCTTCAGCATTTCCAGCGACATAAAGTCGACGGGCACGCGCTTGACGGTGATTTCGGAGTTGGTTGTCACCGCGGCCGAGACGAAGAACATAGCTTCGATGGGGTCCTCGGATGGTGCGAAGGTAACATTCTTTTTGATATCTTTGACGCCCTTGATGTACAGCGTACTGGTGCCGATGCCTTCAATAGTCACGCCGAGCTTTTGCAGGAAATAACAGACGTCCTGGACCATGTAGTTGGCGCTGGCGAATTGAATAATAGTTTCTTCGGGGGTGCGGGCAGCAGCCATCAGGGTGTTTTCGGTGACGGTATCGCCTGATTCATAGAGGACGATCCGGCCGGCCGGGTGCTTGTTGACGGTGATGTGATAATTACCGCGGCTGGCAGAGATTTCCACACCAAACTCCTCGAGTGCGTAGAGGTGCGGAGCGACGGTGCGCAGCCCTAGCTTACAGCCGCCCGCGTAAGGGATCTTGAATGATTCGTTGTCGTGCATGATCGAGCCGATCAGCATCAGGACAGAGCGGGTCTTGCGGGCGGCGACGCCGTTGATTTTGTCGAGTTTCAGCTCGGCTGGGCGGCGGATCTCCAGATCGTTGCCGGGCAGCCATTTACAGACGACGCCGATGCTTTCCAGGACTTCGATGATGCGGTTGACTTCTTCGATGCGTGGAAAACTCTTAAACTTGGTGACGCCCTTGTTGAGTAGGCTGGCACAGAGCAGGCCGACAGCGGCATTTTTGCTGGTTTTGAGGGTAATCTCACCGTGTAATTCATGGCCGCCTTCGATCTGGAGGTTCATCGAGCCGCTGCTGATGCTGATCAACTGTTTGTTGAGGACATCGCTAATCCGGCCCAGGGTTTCCAGACTGAGGTTTTGATGGCCGTGCTCGATGCGGTTGACGGCTGATTGCGAGGTTTTGAGCTTGCGGGCAAACTCGGCCTGGGTAATGCCGCGTTCTTGCCTTATTTGAGCTATAAGTGTACCAATTTTGGCGTTCGTTGTTTCCATATGGCCTCGATTATATCATTTGTGATATGTTAACGCAAGCATAATTTGATTGAAATGTGAGGAAAGGGTGAGGTTTTGCTGATACATAGTATAGCGTAACCATCAGACTTCGTGCTACTTAAAATACAAACTATCCATGACGTTTGCTAAACTGGTTGTATGATCTAAGTACTCCGACTCGCTAGTTATAACTTTGTACTTAAAATTCTATCTAATCTGGGGAGTGTCGCATTATGGATGTTGATGATATGAAAGACGAAATCGTCAAAAAGCTTATTCTTGGCGAGGAAAAGCGCCAACGCGAGGGCTTGGAGCTGATCCCCTCAGAAAACTACGTCAGCCGCGACGTGCTGGAGGCGATGGGCAGCGTTTTCACGAATAAATATTCGGAAGGCACTCCGGGCCGGCGCTATTACGGCGGTCAGGAATTCACCGACCAGGTGGAGCAGCTGGCGATCGATCGGGCCAAGCAACTGTTTAAAGCCGACCACGCCAACGTCCAGCCGCACTCTGGGGCACCGGCTAACGAAGCCGTCTATAGTGCCTGGCTGGAACCCGGTGATACGGTCCTGGCCATGGATCTCGGCCACGGTGGCCACCTAACTCACGGTGCGCCAGTGACGCGTAGCGCTAAGCTGTATAACTTCATCCGCTACAAGATGAAGGACGTCTCGACTGGCGAGATTGATTACGAAGAGCTGCGCGCCCTGGCGCAGCAACACAAGCCGAAGATTATCCTGGCCGGCTTTAGCGCCTACCCCCGTGAGCTGGATTACGCCAAGTTTGCCGAGATCGGCCGCGGGATCGAAGGCTGCCTGCTGATGGCCGACATGGCGCATATCGCCGGCCTGATCGTCGCTGGCGTGGCCAAGAACCCCTTTGATTATGGTTTTCACGTCATTACGACTACCACCCACAAGACTCTGCGCGGCCCGCGCGGCGGCCTAATTCTCACCAAGGGTGTGGTCGGTAACCCGCTGAAGGCCCCCGAAAAGACTCTTGAGAATATCCCCACCCTGATCGATCGGGCGGTCTTCCCGGGGATGCAAGGCGGCCCGCACGAGCACATCATCGCCGCCAAGGCGGTGGCCTTCGGCGAAGCGCAGCAGCCGGAGTTTAAGCAGTACGCCGAACAGATCCTGCGCAATGCCAGCCGCCTGGCTGACGAGCTGATCAAACGCGGTTTCACGCTAGTAACGGGCGGCACATCTAACCATCTAATACTAGCCAACGTCTACACCAGTTTCGGTATCGATGGTAAGGTTGCCGAAGAAGCTCTCGACAAAATTGGCCTGACGCTCAACAAGAACGCCGTGGCCGATGACACCCTGCCACCCTACAAACCCAGCGGTATCCGCCTCGGTACACCAGCCATCACCACTCGCGGACTGGTCGAAGATGACATGGAAACCATCGCCGAATGGATGAAACAGGGCATTGACGCTCGGGACGACCCTGCCAAGCTGGCGCAGTTGCGCGAGGAAGTTAAAGCCTTTGCGCTACAGTATCCGTTGCCGAGCGACAAATAAGTAAGGAGTTAAAATGGCTGACCGGTTTACAACCCGAATGTCGGTGTTTGTGGTTTTACGGAACCAAAAAGGTGAGATGTTGCTGCAACAACGCACGAATACTGGCTATTTTGACGGCTATTATGATTTTGCCGCCAGCGGCCACGTCGAGGACGGCGAATCGCTGCGCGACTGTGCTGCCAGGGAGCTCCTGGAGGAGATTGGTATAACAGCCGATCCGGGTAAATTGCAGCTGGTGCACATCAATCAGAACTTCTTGAATACGCCGTATATTGCCTTTACCTTTGTACTTGATGATTGGCAGGGGGAGCCACAGATACTTGAGCCGGATAAGTGCAGCGACTTGGCTTTCTTTGCACCCGCTAATTTGCCGGCAAAGTGTACGCTCAATGTCCGTGCGAATCAAAAAGCCGGTTTTGGGAGCGAACTGACGTATTCACTGGCGAACCGTGAAAATTACCAGGAGTTTATGGGCGAACCGTACCAGGATTAGGGGAGCAACTCAGGCTCCTGGACGAGCGCAATGCCGAACTTTTCCTGGACGGCGTCGACAATTTTGGCTTTGAAGGCCAGCAGGTCAGCGGTGGAGCGGGCCTTTTCGTTGACCAGTACCAGCGGCTGGGTGGCCCAGGTAGCCATACCGGTCTCGGGGTCGTGGTAATCCTTGAAGCCGATTTCTTCGATCAGCCAGGCGGCCGGGATTTTGCTGCGGCCGGCCGCGTCGGGCCAATGGGGCATTTTGGGGTATTCGACCAGCAACCGGGCGGCGGTTGGCTCGTCGACGACGGGATTGGCGAAGAAGGAGCCATTATTGGCAACTTTGGCTGGGTCAGGCAGTTTGCTGGAACGGATGTCGACAACGGCGTCGCGCACAGCCTGCAGGGTGTATTCGGTGATTGAATGAGCCGTGAAGTAGTCAGACAGTGCCCGGTAGAATGGTTCGGCTGGAGCTTTGCGAGTCAGGTGCAATGTCAGGTTACAGATCAAATAGCGGTCGCGGTCGGTGGTTTTGAAACGGCTGGTGCGATAGCCGAAGCCGCAGTCGCTGGCGGCGATAGTGACGAATGTGCGTTCGTGGAGGTCGTACGCATCGACGCTGACCAGCACGTTGGCGATTTCCTGGCCGTAGGCACCGACGTTTTGGATGGGGGTGGCGCCGGCTGTGCCGGGGATTAACGATAAAGCTTCGATGCCTGATAGGCCGGCACTCACGGACCTAGCAACCACGGAGTCCCAGTTCTCACCAGCACCAATGGTCAAAAAGTGATTATTATCGTCCTCGGCCCGGTCGTCGTAGCCCATGAGCTTATTGACGATCACCAGACCCTCGAAACCTTCGTCGCGCCAGAAGATATTACTACCGCCACCGATCATCAGCGGCGGTACCTGATGCTCGATTGCCCAGTTGACGGCTTCTTCGATTTCGGCCCGGCTGGTGACTTCGGTGTAGTAGCGAGCTTCGCCGCCGAGACGCATGGTTGATAACTTTGACAGGTCGGTATGTTCTGTAACGGTCATGAGACTAGTATACCTGACTTTATTGGAGCGGTACGGTGAAGAAATCGCTGAAATCAGTCGAAGCTCCGGCATTGCCAATCCAAGGTGTAGTGACGCCGAAGATTTCCTGCATGGAGCGGACGTACGATCCCCAACCCTGGTAGGCGATCGGGCTGGCGTACATATTTTTGGCGAAGGGCGAGACTACCATCATGCCGCTGGGTGCCACCGAACCTTCATCGGCTTCGTCAAACATGACGAACAGCGCGCTGCTGCCGTTTTTGTAGGCCGGGGAGTTCACGATAGTCGGTACGATCTGTGACAGATAGAAATCGGACTGGCAGGCACCGCAGCCCTGGCCGTTGTTGGGGTAGGCAGAATTGGACGGCATAGCCATGGCCGCAGAGCCACCGCCAGCTGGATCGGTTGAGAGGTGCTCGCCCTGGTCCCAGTCGTTGGGCACTATGAAATTATAGCGTGACGGTGTGCCGGCGCTGGCGGCCGTCATGTTGGAACAAGGCGCCGACCATTGAGCTGATTGGGAAGATTGGGCAGTGTAGCCCAGGGCGGCGCAGACTTCCTGGAATGGCCGGATGTGCGCCAGACATGTCGAGGTGACCTGGATATCGGTGAAGTAGGCAAAGGGGTTGTGGTCTAGCGAATAAGGCTTGCGAGCGTTGGTACCGCCGTCGTTCATGAAACATGATGTGCCCTGGCCTGGCAGGTTCTCGCCGAAGTAGCGCCAGCTCAGGCCGGCGTTGTTTAGTGACTGTGTCAGGTGTGGGGCGGTGATCGGATAATTATCGGGCATGGCGTCGCCGTTACCATTTAATCCCTCGGGGTTGGCGGCTTCCATTGAAATATAATTGGGCAGGCTCGGGTGCAGGCCGGTGTTGAAGTTAGTCGCCCAGGCGATGTTGCCGGCGGAGCCTTTCAGAAGTTGCTTATTGAGGTAGGGCCACTCAGGGCTGCCGAAACCGACGTCGGACCAGTTGCGGTTTTCGACGTTGACGACGAAGACGGTTTTGATTTTGCCGGCAACGGTGGCTTGTTTGAACTGGACATAGCTACCGCCTGACGCTAGTGTGTCGGAACCGGTGGCGGCCGGGCTGACGACCGCACCAGTTTCGGGCTCGCCACTGACAGAGAACCCGGCTGCATGGCTGTGGGATAGGGCATACGCGCCGAGAACAGCAAACACCAGTACTGCAAAAATCAGGAGTGGTTTACGGTTGGAAGATGAGAGTGACGATAGGGATGGAAGCGAGAGTTTTTTCATGGTTACCTTTAGTTAAGCACAAATGTGGTTACTGAATAGGCCGGGAAATCGTAGTCAAAGCTGCTGCCGGGTGTGATGGTGGCGATTTTGGATGGGACGGCCGCGGCATTCATGGTCTGGTCTTTGCGCCAGACGTCGGCGCTGGTTGACGTGGAGCCAGCGAGGTTGAGGGTGGCATGGGCGCTGGCGGTATTCTTATTAATCACGATGATGTTCTTGGAATTACTCGAGGCGTAGACTTCGACCCCGCTGACGCCGCTACTGGCCTGGACCATCTGGGTGCCGAAGCTGCGGAACAGGCTTTCGCCCGTCCACATGCCGTAGCCATGGTAGATCGGCATGAGGGCATCTTTGTTATTGGCGTCCATGAAGCCGAGATCGTTACCGCCGTTTTTGGTACCGTATGGGAAGGCAGTGGCGCCAGTTTTGAGAATATGGCCCATGGCCGAGGCACCCCAGACGGTGGTAAATTGCGTCCGGAAGCGGCTATCGATGCCGTCCCAGTCCAGCTGGAACTCACCGACCTGGATCGGGGGTGTATTGGTTGGCCATTTCTGTGCCAGCAAAGTATGCAGGGAATTATTGTTGGTCTCGTAGTTACCGGGTTGATTGATCAAGGTTACGTCGTCTTTGCTGACACTGCCGCCCTGGCCGTAGGCGTGGTAATCGACGAAGTCGATCTTGGTGACACCACTCAGGAAAATCGGCAGTGAACCGCCGGTCGAACAACAGCTGAAGTCGGGTGACGCTGGCCCGCCCACCAGAATATTCGGGTCAACGGCTTTCATGGCGGCGTAGTCAGCGTTGAAGTCAGTCGACTGCTGGGCCAGCGTCAGCGTTGATTCATTGCCGATGATCCAACGCTTGATATACAGAGGGTTGCCCGAGCCGCCGGCGTTGAAGTGTTTGACGAGATTGACAGCATCAGTGGTATCGACCGCACTGGTCTTTGGCAGCGGCACGATCTCGATGGGCTCGGCGCCGAGCGATTTGATGGTCTGTATCCATTGGTCGCCGGTCGGAGCGGTATCGCAGCCCGAGCCGCCGCAGATGATCTTGCTGGTCGGGTCACCATCAACGGCATATTTGAGGTCGATGCGGATTTGCTTAACACCGAGGGTTTTGATGAGCTGCTGTTCTACTGGATCGTTGGTAAGTACCGGGCCACCGCCGGGATAGCCGGTCTCGTCAATACCGTATTGCAAAGGGTCGATGGTCTGGATGACCTTGCTAAAGTCGACAGCAAGTGTGCCACCGGCGGCTGGTGTGCCGAAGCTGACGTATTTGCCGCCGGAGGCGGTGCTGTCAGTACCGACTGAGGCCGCACCACTGACTATGCCGTTCTCTGATTCGGCGCTCACCGCTACGCCAGCGGCGTGGCTCCGAGCCAGAAATATAGCTCCGGCAAAGATAACCAAGCCGATGGCTGTAATCGGTATGAGCTTATGGGCAGCGATTAATCTAGAGATTTTAGAACGAAGTCGTATAGATCGCGGCATTGTGTGTATATCTTGATTGGATAGTAATATTATTCAAAGTATAACCACTATTGTATACTGAGTACATAAGTATTTTCTAGAATAGGAAATGGCTCCAATAAAAATGTCTCGCAGGACTCATACATCAGTTACCATCCATCCGTTTTTTGCATCAAATAAGCTCCTCGTTGTCTTAAGTGTGGCGGTCTGCGTCGCTGCTGGCTCACTGGTGGCTGTCAGCCGGGCGGATACGCCGTTTGTGTCCGCCGAACCGGAACTGGGTAGTGTCAGTGCGCCTGCTACGGTGATTACCGATTCGGCCGCGTCAGCCGGTAAGGATATTAACTTCACGACTGCCAGCAGCGGTGGCGGCACGATTAACTCCACGACGCCATGCGGGGCAACTCCAGCACCACTCCAATGGAAGCACGTCATCGTCCTGATGTTCGAGAATAAACAATATAGTAGTGTTATCGGTTCCAGCTCGGCTCCATTCATATCTGGGCTGGCAACGAAGTGCGGCAGCTATGCCAGCTGGAAAGACGCCGACTTCAAAGTTGATGGTTCCAGTGACGGCACCTATATCTCGAAGCCCAATTACGCGACGCTGACCAGCGGCGTCTCGCCGAGCGTCCATGGTCTGAAAGACGATGCCTATAGCACGACCAGCAGTGTCGACAATATCTTCAATCGCTTGAACCAAGCTGGAAAGATGGCCAAATCCTATGTGAGCGGCACCGGCGGCAGCTGCGCGTCGTCTAACTTCAGCGGCGCCTACCACGATGCCATGCGCTACTACACAAACCTCGGCGGCCAGTCTTCGTCACCGTCTACCTACTGCAACACTCACGATGTGCCGATCGCTGACCTGATGACCGACATTAACAGCGGTAATTTGCCGGCTTATTCACTTGTGCTGCCCACCAACAGTCAGAATATGCATGACGTGCCGGTTTCGACGGGTGATTCCTGGGCTCAGACCTTCCTGACCCCAATTCTGGACAGCGCCCAGTACAAATCAGGCGATACGGCGATATTCTTCCTGTGGGACGAGGACACCCCAATACCTAATGTGCTTATCGCGCCGTCGATTGTGCCCGGCTCGCACCCGACATTGGCGGCCGGCAGCAACCCGATCAGCCATTTCAGCGCCCTCCGTACCCACCAGGAAATGCTCGGAGTTACACCGCTACTGGGTAACACCGGACAGGCACCAAGTTTACTGAATTATTTCAATGGACATTAGGAAATGATGGGCATGAGCGATTACCAAACAATCTACCGAAAGACCAGACTAGCCGCCGTCCTCGGCCTCACGCTGTTGCTGTTAGTACTGATTGGTCTGACGATTGCTAAAAAATATTCGACAAACACTGGTGCGAGCGCGGATACTTCGTCAGTCGTTTTGCTTCAGGGCTACACTGACCAAGTAAATAATCCCAATAAAACCTTTGCGATTGTTGTCGATCACGAAAAACTCAAGGCTGGCCCGTCAAAGATTACTGTCAAGCAGGGCGATACCGTCCGTGTCAACTTGCGCGCCGTTGGCGAAGAGGCTCGCGCGAAGCTCGATGGCTACAACATAATCACTGAATCAGACCCATCCGACGACGTCCCGGGCGGCTTCAGCTTCGTGGCTGACACCGTCGGCTCGTTCAAATACTATGCGCTCAGCGAACCCAATCCCGACGGCGTAACTCCAGACACCCAGACCTATCTCGGTACTGTCGTTGTCGAATAGTATTAGTGAGCGTAAGTTTGGACAATCGTTTTAGCCTTTTGATAGGCTGCCTCCGAGCTATTCATATTGACGTTATCCATAAAGCTGAAGGCAAATAACCCGTTCTGCTGCAGCTGCGCCATATTGCTCGGTGTGAATATAATGTCCATATCAGCATCCCAGGTTGCCTGGCTGCCGTTGTCCGGCTTGTAGTGTGCCAGCATGACCGGGCCGTAGGCGTGCAGGATCTCGGTCATATCGGTAATGTCCGCCAGGTTGCTGGTACTGTCCATTGCCTGGAAGCTTTGGAAGTCGGAGGCGGACATGACGTCTGCGAAATACGGAAACAGTGATTTGCCGCCGCCTTTGGCCGGATCATCATAACTGGCTTGCCAGCCGCCCCAGCTGAGAGATACTTTCGAGTTTGGCGCATATTGGTGGAAAATCTGCATCGTCGCCAGGTATTGGTCTTTGAGTGCCATATAGTAGTTTTCGCTGCCCAGCCAATTGTTGTCCTGACAGGGATACGTCTGGAATTCGGTGAACAGACTGACGTACAACGGGCCGGTGCCTTTATAGGCGGTAGCCAACTGCTGCATGTCGCTCGTAAAACCAGCCGACAACGGATACGGCCGGCCGCAGGCCGGGCCATACTTGGTGGTGATATTCTGCTCGCTATCGCCCGTCCAGACAATGAGGTGTAGGCTGTAGCCCGCGGCGTAGGCCTGCGGTATCAGAGTACTCTTCCAGCCGGTCATGAAACCCAGGTCGTTCGGGCCATTGTACCAGCTGGTCAGCAATTTGACGGGGGCTTCCTTGACGAGCCGCTGGTTCAGGTCGCCGTCAAGCTCGGTACCGATGCCGAACAAAAACTGCGACGGTGCGGCCTTGAACTGGACCGCCGCGCCGCCCGAGGCGCTGCTATCCGTGATTTTGGTGGCCTGACCTGACAATGCGCCCAACTCTGGTTCGGTAGAGACGAACGGCCCGGCGGCCCGGCTGGCCACCAGCAGCAAAATGCCGGTCGTAGCCACTGCAATGACCGTCGCGATGACAAGCCGGATGTCTGGCAAACGCTGCCGATGGTGTAACATAAGCTTTATTGTAACGTATGTCATGTCGTATACTACCGCTTGATAGACATCACATCCGAAATGCCTGCCAGACTGTTGAGAGCATATACTATGCCTGCTATGATATAAGCACAAGAAGTACTATGAAGAAACGACAAAAACTGAGCCGGCAGATCATCCGCCGCATCAAGTCTCATCAACCAGTATTACTTGTCCTGGCCACGGTATTAGTTGCTGGTCTGGGTGTGTACTTCTACGCCGCCAGCCATGCCGCCAGCTTTAGCGTATCAGCCGAGCCTGAGACGGGTACGGTTACTGCGCCGGCTGTTGTTACCAGTGATACGACGGCCAGCGGCGGTTCGTATGTTACATTCTCCAGCCCAGTGACATCTTCCGGCTATACTGTCCGGGGCAATACTGTCTACGACTCGGCCAACAATGCTCATATGTTCCACGGGCTCGATCGCCCATCGTTGGAATGGAGCGCCACCGGCGACCATCTCTCACTTGCCGATTATCAGCTGATGGCTTCGTGGAAAGCCAACACAGTCCGGCTGTCTCTGAATGAGAAATTCTGGATTCAAAACACCAGCAACTATCAGGCGACCGTGGCCCAGCAGGTCGCCTGGATTAATAGCCTTGGTATGGACGCCATGCTTGATTTGCATTGGTCTGATGCCGGCAATATTAACAACACTGCCGCCCAGCAAGTCATGGCCGACACGGACAGCAATACCTTTTGGAAGGACGTGGCCACCACCTATAAGTCCAATCCAAAAGTATTATTTGAGCTCTATAACGAACCGCACGACGTGTCCTGGAGTATCTGGAAAAACGGTGGCAGCGCCGGCGGCTTCACGGTCGTCGGTATGCAGCAGCTGTATAACACAGTTCGTGCTACCGGTGCTCCCAATCTCGTGGTTGTGAATGGCTTGAACTGGGCTTTCGACTTGTCTGGAGTTCCAGCCAACCGGATAACTGGTACCAATATTGCCTACGGCACTCACCCCTATGATTATGCGGGCAAAAATACCGCCGCCGACTGGGACAAGGGCTTTGGCAACCTAAGCGTCACCGACCCGATTATCATGACCGAATTCGGTGATTATAACTGCTCGACGACGCTGTATACCGATCTTTTGGCGTATGCCAAGGCGCATAACGTTGGCTGGACCGGTTGGGCTTGGTACCCTGGTGGCTGCGGCTTCCCAGCGCTCATTAATGACTGGACTGGTACTCCCAATGCGCCCGGCCAAATTGTGAAGGGAGCAATGTAGGCCCGTGGTGGGCAACAGCTTGCGTGGTACCCCTGTTATCTGATATGATAAAAGGTAAAGCTTAAATGACGGGCAGTAGATGACTTCGCGGCTACCTGTTCCTGGATCAGACGACAACCAATGGGGAAATATCCTCAATGATTTCCTGGCGGTCGAACATAACAGTGACGGTTCGCTCAAAGCCGGCGGCTCGCTGGCAGCCAAATATGCCAAGCCTACCGGTGGCATTCCGCAGGCCGATCTCGATGCGGCCGTGCAAGCCCGGCTGACCAGCGATGCCACCGCCAGCACCAAAGGTATCGTAAAACTGGCTGGTGATCTGGGCGGCACGGCCGACGCGCCGACAGTCCCGTCGAAGGTTTCGAAGGCTGGTGATACTATGACCGGCGCACTGACCGTGCCCACCCTCAAAGTCACTGTCGGCGCCAATGATGGCTATGTGCTGACCTCCGATGCCACCGGCCAAGCCCAGTGGTCAGCGGTGCCCGGCCAAACGGTTACCGGCCCAAACTACCTGCGTGGAGTGTCGCTGTCCGGGTTTGAATTCTCGCCCTCAGTAGTGCCGGGCGCCCTCAGTATTACCTATTTTGCGCCGGCGGCTGGCGACTACGCTTACTTCAAATCAAAAGGTTTGACGGTGGTGCGGCTGCCCTTCACCTGGGACCGGCTGCAGCCAATCCTCAATGGTCCGCTCGACACGGCGTACAAGGGCTACCTGGACCAGGCCATTGCCTATGCCAAGGCTAACGGCCAGCAGGTGGTGCTCGACATGCACAGTTACGGCCGGCGATATGTACCGATTCCTGGCGGTTTTACGAATGACTTTGCCACGTCGACCGGGACCTGGAGTGGCGGCTCGCTGTCCGGCGGCCGTTATATCAGTGATCCAAACAGTTTCTTCAGTAATTTCAGCGGCGGCGATGTGCGTAATCCGGTGTCACCGGCCACTGGGTACAGTTTCCAGGCCGATTGCTATATTACCAGTTCGCAGACCGGTGGCAGTAATTTTCCGGCACTGCATGTGAAGACCTTCAATGATGGGAACGGTAATTACTATCAGCTGTCGATCAATCAGTACGAGCAGAAATTCAAGTGGGCCAAGTCAGTCGCCAGTACTATTACGAACATTGGCGAGGTAGCGACCACCGTATCATTAGATACCTTGTACCAGGTTGTCTTTGACGTCAACCAGGCGAGTGCCGGTAATGTGACGATATCGATTAATGGTACGCAGGTCGCCCAATTTGCCACCGATCCGGCCATAACCGGCGGCCGGGTAGAACTGAAGAATAACTTCACGAAGTGCGCCATCGACAACGCGACCCTCAACATTGCCGGGGATACCAGTGCAGCCAACGGCTCCGGGACATACCGCGTCGGCGATGCCCAGATACCGGTGAGCGCCTTTGCCGATGTCTGGAGCAAGCTGGCAACAGCCTACGTCAGCGAGAGCACGATATACATGTACGACCTGATGAACGAACCGCATGATATGCCGGTGCCGACCACCACGAGTAATTACAATACGACAGCCACGGTTACCCTGATGTATCAGGCGGCGATTGACGCCATTCGGACCGTCGACAACCACACCTATATTGCTGTCGAGGCCGACCAATGGTCGGGTTTACAGAGCTTCAACACCCAGTATGGTACCGATCCATCGCCGTGGTGGTCCGACCCATCAGGCAAAACCATGGTGTCATTCCATTATTATTTCGACACTGACCACTCCGGCTCATACCAGACTGCCTGGAGTAGTACACTCCGGACCCGTTTGAGCGGTGAAGTAACTCCGGCGCTGGCCTGGGCGCAAACCCATAGCATTCCGGTCTTCGTCGGTGAATA
The DNA here is from genome assembly GCA_002413755.1 of Candidatus Saccharibacteria bacterium UBA5152. Taxonomy (GTDB): domain Bacteria; phylum Patescibacteriota; class Saccharimonadia; order Saccharimonadales; family UBA4665; genus UBA4665. Next base: position 23,768 of record DHXQ01000034.1, read on the forward strand.
CGGCGTGCCGAATGGCGTGACGAGCGATGCTGTCAATTGGCAGCAGGACGAAGATACATTCCTGGGCATACTCGATAGCTACGGCGCCCATGCCACGCACTGGGCGGGCGGATCGAATTACACCGCCTCCACGACGCTGGAGCCGTACACCAGCGGCGTAGCTGACTACACCAAAGAAGTCGAGCAGATGGCTGTCGTCAAGGCGCATCTGGGGCGGCAACTGACGGCCTTGCCGACCACCCAGGGTGGTACGGGACTAGCCGCCGCCGGCTCGACTGGTAATGTTCTAACCTCTGACGGCACGAACTGGACCAGCGCCGTCCCGGCCAATGGTCTCGTCCTCGAAACTACTACCACCCCACCGGCAACTTCTGCTGCCGGCAGCGTGTTGGGCGCCGCTGCCACGGCGGCCCACTCGGACCACACCCATGCTATCGGCGTACACGACCACAGCAATACTGCCAATGGAGGCAATGT
>DHXQ01000034.1:24419-26960 GCA_002413755.1 Candidatus Saccharibacteria bacterium UBA5152
TCCGGCAGTGACACGGCGACATCCGGTTCGGTCTTTTTGGCGTACTTTACGCCTGATTTTAACTTCACGGCCAGCAACTTTGTATCTTCAACGACCGGTACGGCCGGCTCAGGCGCCACGCTGGCCAGAATGGGCCTGTACACCGTCAACGGCAGCAATAATCTGACCTGCGTGGCGCGCACAGCTAGCGACACAACGACACTGTGGACGACGGCCAATACGGTGTATACCCGGGCGATAGCTGATAACGGCGCCGCCTCACCGGCGACCATCACGAGTTACGCGCTGACCAGGGGTAGCCGTTATGCAGTCGCGTTTTTGTTCGTCGGAACGACTGTCCCATCTTTGGCTTCAAAGACCTTCGCCAACGGTGCTATCGGTTCGCTGTCACCAATAATGTTGAATCTGGTATCAGGCCAGTCAGATATGGTAAGTGCTTATACCAATGGCCAAACCGTCGGTACGACAAAGTATTTCTGGGGTGCACTTACCTAGGATCTGTCGTAATCTGTGAGCGCTCGTGCTTGCCACTTGTCTATATCGAGGTTAGTATAAGAGGGTGCATGAATCCAAATTTACGCCACCATTTAAGACTCTTGGAACTCGCCTCAAATATCTTCGTGAGCACAGCGCTGAGTCGCTCGCCGAAGTATCTGGCGCAGTCGAGATTAACGAGGACAAGTTAGAGCTCATCGAGCAGGGTGTTGAACGCCCCAGCGAAGAGATTTTGATGCTGCTGATCAACCATTTTGATATGCAGGATACCGATGCTGTCCAGCTCTGGGAGCTGGCCGGCTATGACCGCCGCCACACCCCGGACATGCTTAACCTGAATACCGGCGATGACAGCCAATCCGGCAAGCCAATGGTTATGATGCTGGCCATCGATACTCGTACCCAATACAGCGACGGCGTTGACATCAATGTCAATCAGGCCGGTGTGGTGATGACCTTCACCCAGGCCAGCGGCCACAGCCAGCAAACCCCGATAGCCAGAGTCGGTATGAGCCTGCAACAAGCCCAGGCTGTGTCTGATGTCCTGCAACAAGCCATGCTCCGCGCCCGTTACGCCCACACCAAGGCTTTGCCCGCTTCGCGTGACCAACAGAGCTCCAAAGCCGTCGTCTCTAAACCAGCCCGCAAGTCGCGCAAATCCCCCAACCAATCCTCGAATCCCAACAACGACAGCACTAAGCAGTAGCTTTAAGCTAAAAATTTAACTGTCCCTTGCCTACTCCTTCTATATAGTGAACCGTGTATGAATAAAGGGAGTACCGTTATGTCACGCAAAAATTGGGATAAAATAGCCGCTCGGCAGTTTAAATCATTAAGCAGTGACATCCAGGATGACTGGGGTGAACTGTACGAGTTAACCAGCAAGCGCTAGGATTCCACGCGATTAGCCTTTGGCAGTTTTGAAAGAGCGACTCTTCAGGTAACGGAATACGTAGTACACCGCGGCTACTAGGACGATGCTCACACACCAGCCGGCCACGATGTCTGAGGGGTAGTGTACTCCCAGATATAGACGGCTCAGGGCGACGGCCAATACGTACAAAATACCTAAGCATATTGCGAGTATCCGGAACTTCGTGTGCCAGCAAAAGATAATTACGCACAGTACAATTGTGCTAGAAGTAATGGCATGCCCGCTGGGAAATGAGTTCGTTGACTCGTGAACAAGAGGCGGCCAGAGGTCCGGTCGACTGCGATCAAATATGAGCTTGAAAATGAAGCCGAGTGCCGCTGTGCCAGCTATACATGTGGCTAAGAACAATGCCTTACCGCGTTGACGGAAGAAGAATAGTATACCGATTGCAACCAGGCTGGCCACAACGACAGGCGCAACATCACTCACATTACTGATTGCTATCTCAATCTTGTCAAGCTGTGGAAATGAAAACTCGTTGATAGTATTGAGGATTGCGATGTCGCCAGGCATAGTCTTGTTGCCATGCGTACCGATCGCCAATGCTAGAAAGATAACGATTGGGACCGCAAAAAGCAGTACCCTGGTTATAATTTGCCGGGTTGTCCAGCGGACGTCACCGACTGGTGCGGCCGACTCAGATACTCCCTTGTTCAATTGATACAGCATAGCCTATTTATCATACCAGAACACGAGCGGTATCAGTCGTGTTTGATGCGGGAAATGGTTAGCACTGATTGCTGATCGGTTGCTTGACTGGTCTGTAGCGTCATGAACTCACTTTCTCGGAGCATTTGGACCATTTCGACGATGTTTTGATGACGATGACGCCATAGCAATATGCTGTCACCCTTATTGAAGCTGATGATACGCTCACCGCCATCAAAGGTGAACTGGATCGATAGAGCAATTTTGAGGTTTACCTTGATGTAGCGCTCATTAAGTATACCGTCAAAGCCCATATCTAATTCGTAGAGCGTGTCATCGATGTTCAATAGGTCAAAAATATAGCGATGGATTGGTGCGAGGCTAAAGTTAGGTGTTGCATGGTTGAAATCAAAGTAGTGCCTACCAGCAACCGTATCGAGTGTTTGATGATGGACGAAGAAGTC
>DHXQ01000034.1:27120-27710 GCA_002413755.1 Candidatus Saccharibacteria bacterium UBA5152
GTTCCTCCTAGAAAGAGGATCAGATTTGTTGTACTGTCAGAATCTGATTTGATGTATTCATTGGCTAGGAGGTTGCCGAAACGATCGTGATCAATATCGAGCGTGTGACCCTCAAAATTGATAGAATTGCCGAACCAAGATTTAATGTTCTTTTCGGCAACCTCAAGCATTGCGGGGCTAATATCGATGGCGATATAGCGGCCGAGCTTCTCTGTTCCTTGGAGATGCTCAAGTAATTTCCGCACCGGCAACGCATTACCGACACCAATATCAATGACATTTATGCGGTCGTATTTTTCGAGTAAGTGATCAATGTAGCTCTGATTGAGATCTAAAAGCTCAATGGAAGCCTTGATTAGATTGCCCGTATCCACGGCAGAAAGATGTGTCGCGTGGACGTCCCAGTTATGCGCGCCTTCGCCGAAATAGTTGTATTGGCGGGGTAGTTCGTGATTAATCTGGAGGTTAGATACGAGATCGTACAGCTGCTCCTGAGTGTAAAGGTCGTAGAACTTTGACTGTGGCATGACAGTCTTTTGCGAACGATGTGGACGATATTTCTTATTTTTATTAACCAGATCTCTGATGAT
>DHXQ01000028.1:0-3424 GCA_002413755.1 Candidatus Saccharibacteria bacterium UBA5152
TGATAGGCTGGGCACGGCAAAAGTTATGGTCGAGGCCTTCCTCAAGCCAAATACCGGTAAGCGCCAGCGGTAAGTGTATCTATAGTTATAAACGTGTGATGGCGGAAGGGGTGGGATTCGAACCCACGGTACCGTTGCCGGCACGACGGTTTTCAAGACCGTTTCCATCGACCACTCGGACACCCTTCCATATTCGGTCGTAACAGGGGTTGATTATACCAGAGTTCATCAGGTGGCGCCACGGCAATTGTGGTCGTCAGCATTATCTTGTACAATGTCGCTTATGATAGTGTGAAGCAATATCCCCTGCCGAGCCGACGCTAGGTAGGACGATTACGCTAAGTTTAACCACGTGTCGAGCGGAGCTGAACGAAATGGACGACAAAAAACCTAACGAGGGTACGCTGGATGGCCAAACTGAATTCCAGCATAACGAAGCTGTGAGCTTGCGTCCTGCTGAGCCGACACCACAGATCGTGACACCGACCGTGGCGACCCCAACCCAGCCCACGCCATCCTTACCTGATCCGGCAGCATTCCCCGTAGTGGACACCGATCCTTACGCTCCCCAAAACTTCGCAGATGACGATGACGAAGCCCAGTTCTCGTCATACGACGACGCTGATGCTGATGTCGACGATGACCCGGATCAGGACTCGCAAGATCCTGGCGATGCCCAGTTTGCCCCAGCTCCCCCGCAGATCAGCTGGCGGGCCTTAGAGTTTATCCCTCACCCCAAGACGATTAACTGGTACGTCGTGTATGCGTTCGTTAGCATGGCTATCATAACCGTTGCTTACCTGATCTCGCATGACTTCATCACGGTGATTGTCCTGCTGATTGTCGCGGGCATATTTGGTTATGTTGCCGCCCGCCCGCCCCGGGAACTCAGCTATGGGCTGGGTGCTAGTGGTTTCTATATCAACAACCGGTTTTACCCATACAAAGAGTACAACGCCTTCACTGTGATTAACGACGGCCCAATCGCCAGCATCGACTTCTTGCCGCTCAAGCGCTTCGCCCTGGTACTTAGCGTCTGCTTCACTCCGGAAGAGGAATCCGACGTCATAGACATCCTGACCCAGCACCTGCCCTACCGCAATCACAAGCGTGGAGCTATCGATACATTGATGCATAGAATACACTTCTAGAATTAAAGCCATGCCAGTAAAGTCAAAGCCTGCCATTTCTCCAAAGACTACGTATAAGCCACTCATCGTCCTAGGCATCCTGGTGTTGCTGGCCGTCGGAAGTTTGGCAGCCTGGACCATCTACCAAGGCCAGCAAGTAGCCGCCGACAAAGCGCGTTTCGCCCAAGCTGAGCGTGACATCGATGATTTGTCAAAGCAAGTGGTCGCCAGCGTCGGCGCGCCAGTAAAGACAGACAGCGAGAAGTATTGTTCGCGCCCCAACACTGAGCTGAATGATGGGCCGTTGTCATGCAGCGTCTACTGGAACGGCTACTATGAAGTAGACAGCGCACTGAGCGCTACGCAAATATTCGTGAAGATTACCTCTCTTCTCAAAGTTCAAGCTCAATTATCTGATCTGAAAAGTTCAAATAATCTCAATAGTACTGAGAACTTTAAAGAACTTGAACAGAATAACTACCTACATCTTAGGGATTACCAACGTATATATGGAAAAATAGTCTTAAAAAATTCTATGGACTGCAATGCTGCAAATGTTCTATACAAAGCAACAGAGCCGCCCTACAGTGATTTTTATCGTGAAAGTACATCAAAATACCTACTAGCCATACACATAGGATGTGACGGTTACGCCAAAACTGAACACTATCCTATGAAATCCTAATTGCACATGCTTGCCTTTCTGGCTGTTTCGATCTATATTCTGACGATATAACAGGGAGTGAGCAGTGCTCAAAAAGAGTATCTTGGTTGTTGCTGTCGTTGTCACGTTGGTCGGTGGCATATTCGCTGTCGTTCGGGCGACTGACGAGACTGCTTCGCCCTGGCAAAGTATCAGCAACCCAACTATTCAAAAATCGATCGACCTGACTCCAAATACGTTGCCGTCAGCCTCAAACTTTGACTGCACACCAGCGACTGTCAGGAGGTATTTGGCGACCAGTTCGTATAGCGATTGCCTAGTGACATCAGCAGTCGGCCAGGTTGGCGATAATGGCATTATTTTTCATGGCGTATCTGAATCGATTCCGGTTGTGCCACCACCGTCTTTTAACGGGCTCCGACCAGTTCCAAACCAAGGGCTATTTATCACGACAAGTAGCGCACCGGTCATCGGGAGCTATGTCTCCTTTTACAGATCAATTATTGATAAATTGCCTCTGTTACCACAAAATATTAATGGTGCGTGGCAGTTTGTATTAAACGCTAACCCCGAAGTCAGCTTGCGCAGTAGCTCCGGTCAGCTGCTGGTCGCCAACACATCGGCAATGGCTTTCTCGCCGAGTGGTAGCTGGATGATCATTGATCTTCCTGGCCAAGGCATGGTTCGAATCAACATGGCGACCTTTGACATTCTGCCGTTTGCACCATCGATACAGCCAGTCAACGATTATTCAAATGTCACGGCTCAGTTGGCAATTAGCAACGACGGCCAGACTGTTGTCATGAAGCCGAGCAATGCCAGTTATCTTCGCGTCTACAACCTCGCGAATTGTACTGCCAGCATGCCCGTCGCCACTGGCACTATGCCTTGCCCGGCGCGTGACTACTGGAATGACATAACTTCGCAGATCAGTGGATTCAAGAGCATCTACCAAACACGCTTCATAAATAGTACGCAGATATCTTTCACGGCGGTGTACGATTATGCATCCGGCAATTTTAAGACTGCTACCTTCACAATGACCGCACCGGGGATATCGCCAAGCGGCATTCAGTATCTGGGTATGGGTGACTCGTACGCGTCCGGCGAGGGTGCATTTAGCTATGTGAGCGGAACGGATACACTGGATGACCATTGTCATCTGTCTAGTAAATCCTACGCATTCATATTGAGCTCTCAGATCTTTGAGAGCGGGCATGCCGTGTCGTGCTCAGGAGCGACTATGCAGGATATTGTTGGCAACACCCAAGTTTATAAAGGCCAGACTAATCTGAAGTTACTGCCCATTGATCGACCTGAGGGCGTCATAACCAGCGCCCGAGCGAACTACATCCCTGGCTATGTCGTCCAGTCTGAGTTTGTGGATCAGGCGAAGCCGGATGCGATTACGCTTTCGATCGGGGGCAACGATACTGGTTTTCCTGACATTATCGCCAACTGTGTTTCGCCGACGTCACTGCCGAAGGCCTGCTACCCAACATATGAGGATCGGCAGGAACTCAATCAAAAGACCAACAGTATTTTCAATGATCTGGTCACGACCTATAAATCCGTGCTTAAACCTGGCAAACGAGTGTATGTTATCGGGTATCCGCAGATCGCCGCACTC
>DHXQ01000028.1:3509-5069 GCA_002413755.1 Candidatus Saccharibacteria bacterium UBA5152
CGGGCCGCTCAAGTTCATCGGTAAGGAGAGCTATCATCCGAACGCGCTAGGGCATGAATTGTTGGCGCAGACTATCCGGCTCAAGACCAACAATCTCACTCAGCCGATGCCAACTGGCGATACTTCGCTACAGGCGCCATTGATACCAGCCGACCAGTACAACNNGACAAGGCGGGTGTGCGCTATGTCGACGTTAGCGATGCCTTTGCCGGGCACAAATTGTGCGAGACGACAGCGGACCAGGTTGCAGTGAACGGTTTAACCGCCGGTACAGATACGGGCGCCGGGCCGCTCAAGTTCATCGGTAAGGAGAGCTATCACCCCAATGCGCTGGGGCATGAATTGTTGGCGCAGACTATCCGGCTCAAAACCAATAATCTGACTCAGCTGATGCCTGTTGGTGATACTTCGCTGCAAGCGCCAGTGATACCAGCCGACCAGTACAACTTACCGAAGACGGGGAGAGCTATTAGCAATCTGGTGTTTGATGATGGTTTGGCGCCTGACACGCTGGTGCGTGGTCAGGATTTTACAATTCAAAGCGAGACGGCGCTCAAGGCAAATAGTGCGTACAAGATAAGCATCGGTGGTACACAAATTGCGACGGCCAATACGAACGCACAGGGCGCCCTGACTGCAACTATACAGCCGCCAGTATCAGTCGACACTGGCTTTCAGACGGTTCATATTACAGGAGTAAACCAGCTCGGCCAGCCGCTTGATATTACGAAGACCGTGTATGTGGCTGCAAGCAGCGACGACTACGATGGTGATGGTGTGACCGACGCGGCAGACAGTTGCCGATTCGTTCCGAACTCCGGGCAAGACGTCGACAAGGATGGCATCGACGATGCCTGCGATGCGGTGATCGATAGCCCTCCCCCGCTCAAGCTAACGCATTTGCAGGTTTCAGTCACGATGACTGGCAATTCGATAACGCTTACCAAAGTGCCGTAAAGCTGTAAATTGGCGGTAAAATCGACATTATTGTGAATTAGTGAAATATTTCATAACACGCTAGTGCTTTAGCAAGTATTGTATAGGTATCAAGTAAGGAGTAACGACATGCATCAAACAATCACCCACACATCATTCGGCAGAGTGTCGCGTCGTGGTTTGCATGACGCCGCCACTTCACGACTGGCAGCCGCTGTCGCCCCGTGCCTGCACCCCACCATGCACCGCGACGAAGCTGACCGCACATAGCCCCAGAGCACCCGCTATTACGCAGTATACGAATACGCCTACTATAGGCGTATTTTACTTTATAAGATGTTAAATCGGCAATTGTTACATCAATAGCGGAAATGTGAGTAAGCACACATACCTTGAGATAAATAATTCACATACGCACGTATGCTTATGGTTCATGATAGTGATATCAACTATAAAGAAAGGCACGAGATGGCACGAGGATTCTTCGACAACAATAAAGACATTGACTCCGAAGCAGAAACTGCTCGCCGCAGAACCTTTATAGCCCGGATGGAGCGCAAGCTCGAATTTAAGAAGTCTATTCTCAATCCTCACTACGAAGAAGACCGCTACCTTATCCGCTAA
>DHXQ01000028.1:5219-7242 GCA_002413755.1 Candidatus Saccharibacteria bacterium UBA5152
CCCCAGGCTGCCAAGGCGTAAACCAGCATAGCCAGTAAGGTGAAGAGCTCGAACTTTGACTGGCCGTTCAGGTAACCTGACGAGTCGTAGCTGAAGGCTCCAAAGAATGGTGCTACAAACGGGTGGGACAGTGAGTATATGAAGCTCACGAAGCCGCTGCTGGGGTTTGCGCCCAATAAGGCAAGGATGAAGCGCATGCCGAGGATAACCAGCAATACGCCGGCTATAAACCACACGACCCGAGTGGCAACGATTTTACCGTGGTCACGCTCGGCGGAGGGGTTGCTGACTGACTTTACTGTTTCGGTACTGGCTCCATCGGAGACGGTTGACTGTCTGACTACTCTCTCTGTTGGTTCCATAAAATACTCCTTATTACTGGTGTTTACATTTTAATTTAAACATTTAACTATAACAGTAAAAAATGCCACTTCATCAGCGCTCGGCGGCGTGGTCTTTTGTGTAGTGCGAACCGCGGCGAACCATCTCGCCGGCAATAACACCGACGATCACCAGCCCAGTGACTCCAAGCAAGATGACCTGCCAACTGGCTGTCTGACGGGCAGCCGTCTGGGCGGCGTTGGTGCCAGCAACGACGCGCACCAAGTAGTTCAAGCTAAACGTGCTATCGGCGCTGGTGCCAGTTTGGCCGCGGACGATGACATTGTAGGCACCTGGCTTATCAAATGTCAGCGAGGCCGAAGCGCTAAGCGGATCTGATACATCCTGAGTCAGTGGCGCGGTATTTAGCCGATTATCGGATGCCTGGAATGACACCTGACATTTGCAATACCCCAGGTCAAAGCCTGGCTGCTGGCTGCTGAAGGCAAAATAAAATAAGGTGTCCTGGCCGCTCTTCGGGTTGTCGTCTGGCGGAATGTGCAACACTGCCGATATGCCATTGTCTTCTTTGAGCTCGTGGGCACTGGCACTTCCCTGGCCAGCGCTAACGAACACGAGCAGTACTAGCACGGGGCTGAGCAGGCGGAATCGTTTCATCAGTGGTTGTGTCCTTTGGCTTCAGCAGCCGATTGTACTTGCTGAAAGTGTTGATCTAGTCCATAGGTCAGCGTCCCGGCCAGCACGATAATGCAGAGGCTAATCGACAGCACCCGGCTGATTGTAACTTCGTTAGACTTGATCAAAATTGCGATGTTGGCAGCGATCCAGATGAGCGCCAGCGCACTGAGGATGACCAATACAACAGTCGTGGTGGCGTGGGCGCCAATCATGAAAGCGTGGACCAGTACCAGGATGATGGCAGCGTACACCAGCCGGTGCAGCCGAAACCACCAGACGCCCCACTTCTTCATGATGGCATTGACTGAGGTGGCCGCCATGGCAATCAATATCGCTAGGGCGATGACGCCGAGCAGCATCGACCGCTGGTAGGTGGCCGGCAGCTGCAGCGGGTTGATTCCCCCAAATTGTTTAAAATACGTGATCAGCATGTGCAGCGCTGCGAACCAAGCCGCACTGATACCAAGCGCCCGCCGTGAGTCATAGATTATAGATTTGCCGGGAATCTTGGGGAATAGTTTGGCGACCGGACTAACCAGCAGTGCGAGCGTCAAATATAGTACGCTCAGCCAAGCATATACTTCCTGGGTCCGGATTATTTCGAGCTGGGTACCGCCAAACAGTGTTGCCGCCCACCACCAGACTTCGAGTGTAATCAGTACAGTAATCAGCGCGATATAGATGCGCACGCCGCCAAACCAATACTTAATCGTTGCCGTAATATCTTTCATCACTCCTACTATCCTACCAAACTACGAGAGAATGGCCGGCTTTTTGACGACCCGACGGATCAGGACTGCCCCGCCACTGGCGAAGATTAACAGTACTGCTGGCACGAACAGCGCATAGGTCAGGTTGAGCTGATGCGCCAACCAGCCGATAAAAGCTGGCCCGACTAGCAGCCCAAAGTAAGCAATGGTACTGACGCGGGAAATGGCAGCGTGCGATTCCCCGCCCGACAAACTGCCCGCGATACTAAACAGCACCGGTACGAGTATCGACA
>DHXQ01000028.1:7440-12592 GCA_002413755.1 Candidatus Saccharibacteria bacterium UBA5152
ATGAGCAGTCCGGCAGCGCCGACCAGCGCACCGTAGCGCACCAATGTTACCTTGCCGAGTTTGGTGGTCAGCCAGTCGCCCGACAATCGGCCGATGGTCATGCAGGCCGCAAACGCCACGTAAGCTGCCACGGCAACGCCGGCGCTGGCGCCGCGCTGCTCGCGCAGGAATATGGCACTCCAATCGCCAATCGCTCCCTCGGACATGTAGGCCACGAAAGCCAGCGCCCCGATCAGCCCGACACCGCGCCACCAAGCTGCCCGGTGATGGTGATGTGCCAGGTGATCGATACTGGCGTCAATGACTTTCGGGTCGGCATGCGCCACTCGCAGCAGCCACGAGATAACCGCCGCAATCAAAATAGTGTGCACGATCGCTGCCCCGCCGATACTCGCCAGCAGGCTCATGTGCCGTCCGGCCAGCACGCCGGCCATGGCGGCTCCGACTAAGGCACCAACGCTGTACATGCCATGGAAGCTGCTCATGATCGCCCGCTCGTAGGCGTCCTCCACATCGACGGCATGGGTGTTTACGATCACCCCGACGAGACTACCGATGCCAAATACCAGGACTAAGGCTAATGCTAGAGCGAGTGCATTGCCGGCAAACGGAATTGCCACAAAAGTGAGTGGATAAATCGGTGCCAACACACCGAGCACTCGGCGATGCCCAAAGGTCCGCAGTAGTTTTGGCGCCAGTTGCATCGCCGCCAGTCCGCCGCATGACCCGACCAGCAAGATGGTGCCCAGTGTACCGCTATTCAGCGCCAAGTGCCGCTGAATGTCCGGAATGCGGGCCAGCCATGAGCCGCCGGCCGCGCCGAGTGCGAAGAATATCACGCTGGTAGCAATTCTTCCCCGCCGCAACTCCTGACGAGTGTGTTTATATTTTGTTGATTGTGGGTTTTTAGTAATACTGAACTCCTTACAATTGATAGTGTGCTTGCCGCCAAATAAAAGACTCCGGAATTCCGAAGTCATATGCTTACTCTTATGGTATCACACTCAGCTACTGATGCACTCGATCCAAATGATCGCTAATCGTCTTCGACGCTTCTCGGGCGCCTTTGGGTGAACCGGCGTCAAAATACAAGCCTTCCACCGTATGTACGCAGAAAGTCAGGCCGCTGGACGCTGCACTATTCACGACGTCAGTAATGAAATACTCGGGCTGTTGCACGGTCGGCTTTTGGGCTAGAAGTTTGTTAACATGCGGCCAAATTTTTTGACTTAAAATATAGCGGCTGATATTGGCCAGTGCCGGATCCATTGGTATTCGCTCTTGTGGTGGTTTCTCGTCAATTTGAACCAGATGTGCGTTTGCATCGAGCTGTAGGATACCGTACTTTGATCCTTCGGCGCGCGGGACTGACTTACCCATGACGCTATGCTCTGCCTCGCTCTGCTGCCAGGCTTGAATCTGCTTTCTCGACTCGGATTCACCATCCGGACTCCAGATAAAATCGTCGCCCCCGGTCACTAAAAAGTAATCGTCGCCCTTGAGTGCTTTGCGTGCCAGACTGAGGGGGATGGCCGTTCCAAATTTCTTGCCATGCTGTTTGATGTAAGTGAAGCGAATGTTTGCAGAACGTGCCCGGCGAGCTTGCTCCATACGCAGTTCTTTTTGTTTGTGTAGGATAAGATAAGGAGCGATACCTGACTTTTTTAGAGGACTAAGATATCGCTTCAGATGCTTGTCGCCACCATCCCTCGTCACAAAGATAATATGCGTGATACCAGCTGAGATACAGTCATCGAGCACGTAATCAATATTGGGCCGGGCTGCGTCGCCAGCGTAGATTGGCACCATGAATTTAGGTTCGCCGGCTGTGAACGGCAACATCCGAGTACCCAATCCACCAACTGGAATGACGGCGGTCGAGACGGTTCGTTTTGGTATTGTCAGGTTACGCATAGTGTACGCATATATACAGTTTGCGGTTAATCATCATCGGCTCATCATACCAGATTGTACCGACAGGCTACAGAAGTTGGCGGGTGCTGGCATTGCAATCAGATATCACATTGTGGGTTATCTGCATTTACGTCAGCGCGATGATGGCTGACGAGATACCAAACATTATAATTCCAGTCGTGATTATACCCTTGCCTGAAGGAACGTATATCTCACCTGACATCGTGTCGGGGCCATCGTAAACTCTGCCTCTCATGATTCGCTCCCCTTATTGTTAGTGCCGGCGTTGACTTCGTAACTGGTGTTAGTGGCTTCAAAGAAGTTGACCAGCTGTAGCGTATCGTTGGCGGCGGCCATCCATTTGGCGGGGTTGCTGACTTTGTAGTGCGGTTCGAACCCTAGCTCCTCTAAACGGCGGTCGGCGAGATACTTGACGTACTGGTTGATGTAATCAGCGTTCAGCCCCAGGATGCCGTGCGGCAGCAGGTCGCGGTTGTAGGCCTCTTCCATTTCGACACCGTCGAGGATCATTTGCTTGATTTCGGCGGCAAACTCTTCGGTCTGGAGGTCTTCGTTCTCTTCGAGTACGGTCAAAATCAGATTAATACCGAACTTCAGGTGTAATGATTCATCGCGCACTACCCAATCGATCAGGCTGGCGAAGTTTCGTAGTAGGTTACGCTGGCGGAAACTCAGCGCCACCATGAAGCCGCTGTAGAACCAGATCCCTTCCAGGATGATGTTGTAGGCGATCAGGTTGCGGATAAAGTCGCGCTTGCCCTCGGTGGTGTTGATGTCGAGTGTCTCTTCGGTCATGCGCTTGATGAACTTGGTCTCGAAGGCTTCCTTGCGGGCCATGCTCGGGGTTTCGACGTGGGCGGCGTAGGCTTGGTCGCGGTCGATCGGAAAAGTCTCAAGTACGTATTCGAAGCTCATGCAGTGGTTGGCTTCTTCCCACATCTGCTTGGCCAAGTATAAGTGACACTCGGCGGCGTTGACGTACGGGTAGACGCCGAAGGCCAGGGCTTTGTTAACCAGCAGTTCATTGGGGTTGAAGTAGCTCATCAGAAATGTCAGGGCGTGCTTCTCTTCGTCGCTCATCTTCTTCCAGTCACTCAAGTCCTGAGCCAGCTGGATTTCATTCGGAAACCAGGTGTTGGCAACGGCTTGATTGTAGAGGTCCATCGCCCATTGGTAATGCACCGGCTTGAGCAATAACCCGTCCTGAATACCAGTGCCGAGGATGCCGGCCATTATTGACAGCCCTCGCAGGCAAAGGCATCGGCTGGGTCGGCATCGACGTCAACAGTCTGTAACTTAGAACCACCGGTCACGCCTTGAATGGCGGCTTTCATTCTCTGCTGCTCTTCGGATATCTTCTGGGCGATCAGTTGTAGTTTTGCTTCCAGACTGTCGTCGCTGACATCGAGTGATTCGACCTCGTCGATTAAGGTTTGAATTTTGGGATTGCTGCTTGTTGCCATGATTATCTCCTTATTTTTTGTGAATTTGCGTGGGGTTACTTTGCGACGGCGAAACCAAAGCCCGTTTTCTTGGGGCCCATGGATGCAGATTTGTTGACCTTGATAGTGCTCTGCTCGGCGGTGTGGCGCGGCTTGACGTGCAGGTAGTAGGTCGTCTTGAGGCCCTTCTTCCAAGCTTCCATGTAGACGCCGACCATGTCGTCGATGTCGCGGGTTTCCAGGTACATGTTGCGGCTGATCGCCTGGTCGACCCACTTCTGCGCCCGGGCGGCGACTTCGATGAAGGCGTACGGGCTGAGCTGGAAGCTCGTCTTGTAGACTTCCTGCAAGTGCCCCGGAATCTGCTCGATCGAGCTGAGGTCGCCTTGGGTGCGCAGGACGTCTTCTTTGACCGTTTCCCAGAGGTCGAGGGCTTTCAGGTCGTTGACCAGGTTGGCGTTCACTTCCAGGAATTTGCCGTTCAGGGTGGCCCGGCTAAAGATCTGGCTGAACTGCGGATCGAGGCCTGGTGTGGTGCCGGCGATGTGGGCAATGTTGGCCGTTGGCGCGATGGCCATCAGGGTGGCGTTACGCATTCCCTTCTTGACCTTCTTGCGCAAAATTTCCCAATCAAGCCGCGACGTGCGGTTGACGGTCAGTGGTACCTTGCGGTCAGTTTGGTCGATGTCGAGGGTATCGAATGGCACGAGGCCCTTGCTCCAGCCCGATCCCTTGAAGGTTGGGTAGCTGCCACGGGTTTTGGCCAGCGCGGTGCTCTCGTCGATCGCTTGGTAGCTGATGAATTCCAGCAGCTGGTCCATCAGCTCGTAGGCAGCTTCGCTTTCGTAACTGTGGCCGAGCCGTTCGACGACATCGGTGAAGCCCATGACGCCCAAACCGAGAGCCCGGTTTTGGGTGTTGCTGTGCATCGCTTCGGGGATGGGCGTGTTGGTGATGTCGACCAGGTTATCGAGCTGGCGGATGGCGCTACGAGTGCTGGCTTCGAGGCGCTTCCAGTCCCAGACTTTGTCGGCGCCGAGGTGGGCGGACAGGTTGATACTCACTAGGTTACAAACAGCGGTGTTGTCCTTGTCCTGTGGCAGCGTGATTTCGGTGCAAAGATTACTGAGGTGGATGGTGCTGGTGTTGTTGTTGAGTGCTCGGACGTTGATGGTGTCCTTCCAGGTCAGCCACGGGTGGCTGGTGGCCTGCAGAGTCTGCAGAATCTGGCGGAACTGACCGCGAGCGCTCATGACGGTGAAGTCACGCATCTTCCCGGCTTTTGCCAACCGGACGTACTCTTTGTAGCGCTTGCTAAAAGCTGAACCGTATAATTCTGGCAAGTCCGAGACTTCGGCTGGGTCAAACAAATACCAATCCTGATCGGCTTCGACGCGCTTCATGAACTCATCACTCAAAAAGACGGCGGTGTTTGCCAAACGAGTACGAAGATATGGGTCGCCGGAGTTTTGCTTGAGGTCGAGGAATTGTGGGAAGTTGAGGTGCCAGTTCTCCATGTACAGCGCGGCGGCACCGGCTTTTTTACCTTTGCGGCTGACGGCAAACAGCGCCGTATCAACCATCTTCATGAACGGGATTGGTCCGGTCGAGACGGTGTTGGTGGTTTTCACGGGACTGCCGGCAGCCCGCAATTTATTGAGGCTGATGCCGATGCCGCCGGTACCCTTAGCGATCCACATGACATCGCGGACACCCTTGGCGATCGACTCCATGTCATCCTGAACCTCGATCAGGAAGCAGTTGCTAAGCTGCGG
>DHXQ01000028.1:12740-27043 GCA_002413755.1 Candidatus Saccharibacteria bacterium UBA5152
TGGGTGTACTGGGGCACTTCCAGCGGTTCCCCGCTTTGCTTGCGCAGGGCGTAGCGGTTTTTGTTTGTAATAACACCCAGATACTTCGACAATTTGTCACGTGATGGTTCGAGTGCGGCGGATAACTTTTTAAGGTTGAAGACCTTGCCATTCATCCGGGCATCGAGCAGTCCGGCCTCGACGGCGTCCGCCAGGTACGCTGCGAACTGTGAAGCGTGTAACTGCTTGAGGTCGGCTTCGTTCTTGTATTCGCCGAGGATATTTTTGTACATGTTCTTGAGCAGCAAGCGAGCGGCAATAATGTCAAAATCAGGGTCGTCCTTGATATTCTGGAGGGCTGTTTGGATGACAGACTCGTCTAGTTGCTCGGTGGTGATGCCGTCAAACAAAGTCAAGTGTAATTCGGTGGCTACCTGCACCACCTTACTGATCTGATCATCAAGTCCTTCACTGGCTTCGACGAGCGCTAGGTTAATCTTGTTAGCATCAAACGGCTGACGCGTTCCGTCGCGCTTCACGACTTGAATATCTGACATAGCAAACCCTCCTGCGCTGACCCCTGGCCTGCGCGGCTTATGTATTTTCGTTTTGAATGGGAACCGCCTCGAGGCGGGTAGGAGATTTTTGCTGGTAGTGAATGTCTACTGCGCCAATTCCTTGCTCGAGAATAAGATAGCAGGCAGTCCGACTTTACGGTTGCGGCACAGTTGTGGAATCGCACCACATTTCTCCATATACAGGCTCTTTCGTAGAAATTCTAGACGATCCCTGCCGAGATCTGATCCTCGGTATCTTCTGACGTTTCGAGTGGTTACACCACATCTAGCGCTTACGCTTGATTATCTACCCTACGGGTAGTGTCTGTCAATAATACTTACGTTCTAGAATTTACCACACTAGCCGATAGCCGTGCCGTCGTTTTTGTGCCATTCCCTGATCAAACGCTTGCGCCTGGAGACTAATTGGCGGTATTTCACAAAGAACACTATCGCTATGATGATACCGATTGGCCAAAATGGCGGGAATAGTAAGCACGAGCAAAGAAACAGGAACCCGGCAAAAATGAACAGGATAGCCCATAGCGCCTTCTTGGGGCTAGTGCCGTAGAGTTGCCACATCGCCAGATTACCATCGTTGGCTGGCCGCTGGGTTGGACGCGCCGCCCGCGCCATACCTTTGGCAGAGTCGATACCAAAGGCCAGCAAGTTGTCGTAAGCGCGTTGCTTGAGATTGATCTTGCCTGGCGTGTACGAGCCGAAGGTCTGGTAGAAATATATCTTATTATTGGAGAACTCAAAGTCATAGTCGCCAGCGTCTTCGAGCAGCCGCACCATAATGTTTGGCGCCAATATGGTGAAGGCATTCAGCTCTTCATCTTTGGGAGTGTAGACCTTGAAAAAGCTATTGAAATCACCCTCCAGGCTTACAGCCGTAGAATCCTTAAATACAACCGACGACCACCCCAGTACGTTGTTGGGGGTTATATTAGTCCTCGATACGACGTAGAGGTCTTCGATGCTGTAAGGTAACGTCACTGAGAAGACCTGCACCTGAAATTCGGCCGGTTGCGCGGTCGCTTCGACTAGAGTCTGCCCAGTGCCGGCAGCTTCCAGGATCCCGTTATTACCCTGCATTATCATCGGTGTATATTCGGCGGTGTAGTATTCGCAGGGCAAGCCGTCGACGACAAAGTCGAGCTTGTGGAGCTCCCGGGTATGAGTACGAGGATTATTATAGAGGCTCGATTCACCGTCTGGAGCTGCGACATTCGCGGTATAGGTGAAGCCCCGCTCTTTAGCGAGCGACACAATGTAGTCAGCGTTAAAGTCAACGAAGCGAGTCGGTGTTATGGAGTTTGGCGGCATGTTGTTTTAAGCATAGCAGACGCGACGGATTTTAGATGAGCTGCTTGCTTGATAAAGAGCCCGGACGAACGCCGGCTGTAATCATCACTTAAGCCTGTGCCAGTTGTGTCAACAACATTGGCGTATGGTGCGCCTTTAGCTGCCAGCCAGGCTTCGCTGGCCTGCAGTGCGTCGAGCTGGTCGCGCTTGCCGACAGCGGCCAAGTCGTCAATCCACGGTTTGTAGCCAGTCGGAATTGGGCACAGGTTAGCAACGGAAACGCCCATAATGACGCCACGTTCCTTTTTGGCGAAGAGAGCACTGTAGGGGGAGACAAATATACCATTGATGTTTGCCCGCACTGCTACTGGATCCTCTCCGAGCAGCCCGGCCATCTGCTCAATGTCAGATGAGCTGGCGTCGGTAACCATTTTTGTACCGTCGGGTTGATCGTGCTGTAGCTTGGCGTTGCGGTAGACGCCCAGTCCATAAGGAAATAAATCATACTCACGCTTGGTATAGCGGCTCCGGGCGGGTCCCCGCTCCGGGCTGGAGGTTAAGTACACCTCATCAGCGGATAGCGCGGCTTTTTCTTCCATGGCGTTCATTATCTGCGTGAACATGCCTTTGCCCTGCCAATCCGGGCGGGTGACGACGTCATCGACCCACATCCGGGCGCCCTTGCCGGTTAATATCTCCGCGCGGCTGAGAGTGCCGGTAGCTAAGATTGGGCAATCGGGCTGCCGGCGAACTGTGTAGACCGTGGTGGTGTCTGAATCGACCGCCCGCTGCAACCGAGGCTCGACCGCTTTCAAAGTAACGTGGTCCTGGACCGTTTTGCTAGGATCGTAGTCCAAGACTCGTAGCAGGAACGTAAAGTCCTGGGCTTCGCCATGCTGGAGACTTTCCAGTTCACTTGGGTGGAATTCTTGATTGGTAATCTCAGCCATATACAACCTGCCTCAGTTATTTAGTGCGATTATACAACATTACGAAAATAATACAATATACTTACTGCCCGGCGCCTCTGGGTAGGTCATGTTCGACAAAGTTTTCGCCACCGGTCGACAGCTTAATATCTTCAAAGGAGCTGGTATCAAGCCAGTTCTTGCGGCTGGAGGTGTCGGCCAGGCTCTGTTTGAGAGCATTCGGATACTTGATGTTGACGTATTTGTAACAGGTGTAAATGTGATTGACCCCAATACCCTTCAGCATGGCAATTTGTTGCAGATAGTAGACGAATACCACATTCGACTCCATGGCAGTCTGCGGCGCTTTGGCGGCGTAGAAATCCAGCAGACTAAAGTCGTTGCCGATCTCTGACAGATCGAGATCCTTGATGAGGCTCAGGCTGGTACCTGGCCGCTTGCGGCTGCCGGTCCGCACTAATCTGGTGGAGGCATCCGGAGGCCTGCCTGCAGGGGTTGTAGCCGGCAGCAGCTCGCCTGCTGGCACATTGGCACTCCGGACGGCCAGCAGCCGGTCTTTGAAGTCGTCGTACACCGACCGGACGAAGCTCTCTTCGCCGTCTACCTCAAGTGTGCCACTAAATAGATCAATTCGTAGTTTTGTCATATACCCACATGTTTATACACAGTCTTCTAACAGATTAAGCTATTAGCTATCAGTGTGTAAAGACGCATCTATCATTTGTTTTTGATAGATAGCACCCAAGCATATGGATAGATTGTGTGTCCGACGGGTTGGTTGACCCAAGTGGCGGGTTGGCTTAATTCCATAGGCCTATGGAATCAAAGACTGTTGGCGATCACATAGAAATCCCGGAGAAAGATGGCAACCAGCAAGATGAGGCTGACGATGAGACCGAGCCGGTGCAACTGAGCGTGCCTTCGCAGCACTTGACTGTCTAAAAAGTATACCAATGGAGTAATATTATCTAATGAATGAGAATGACTTAGAGGCTAAAACGATCCAAACCTATGATGCCACTGCCGGGCAATGGGCAAAATCGCATGCCATCGTCAATGACTGGGCCTGGGCGGCAAAGGAGTTGCACCGCTTACTCCCTGCCGGCAAGATACTCGAGATTGGCTGTGGCGGTGGCCGCGATGCTGCCGAACTACTCGGGCTCGGCTACGAGTACGTAGGGACGGACGCCTCTCGTGAGATGGTGCGAACTGCCCGTGCAGAAGTTCCAGCCGCAGATATCCGGCAGTGTAACATCTATGACCTCAGGACCTTAGACACGAAGTTTGATGGCTTTTGGGCCTGCGCCGTCCTACTCCACATCCCAAAGAGCCGCATCGATGAAGCACTGAGTGCTCTGAGCGCCACACTCAACCCCGGTGCCATCGGCATGATTTCGATAAAAGACGGTGACAAGGAGGACTTCGAGGTGCGCGATACCGATGAGGCTCACGAAGAGAGATTGTTTGTGTACTGGCGCAAAGACGAGTTTCTGGATGCACTTGAGCGTCATGGTTTTGAGCTGCTCGACTATGCCTACAAACCCCTTAGTGAACGCACCAAGTGGCATATATTCTTCCTCAAGCACGCTTGACATGCACATTTCATCATTGTACTGTGGGTAATTATGAAACGATTTAGCCACTTAATCACACTTATGTCTTGCGCCGTGATCCTCATCACGAGCTTCGCACCGGCCATGGCGGCGGCTGCCGACGACAGTAGTGTCTCTGACGCCGACAGTAGCTCCTCTGCTGCCGACGACGACAGCACTCTCGCCCCCGACACCACGGGGTATGCCGTGAAACCGGGGCTGGTCTTCAACAACCCAAAGGGCACGAAAGCTCAGCAGCTGGCAATTATCACGCCGATCAACGCCGCTATCGACCACGCGCCAGCCGGCTCAACCATTAGGACGGCTCAATTTCTGTTCAATATCCAGAGCACGGCGGACAAATTAGTCGCGGCGCACAGCCGGGGCGTACACGTCCAAATGCTGATCCACGACTATCCGGGCTCCTCGCAAACTGCTCAGATGCGCAAAGCACTTGGTACCGACAAAACCAAACGAAGCTTCGTCACTCACTGCAACCAGAGCTGTATGGCGAGCACCCCTTCGGTGATGCACGCTAAGTTCGTCACGTTCTCTACTTCCGGCTCGTCCCGACTGGTATCGATGATTAGCTCGGCCAACATATATTCCGGCAACACCTACACCAGCTGGAACAACAATCATACTATCGTCGGCGACAGCACCATCTACAACTCTCTCAAGGAATTTTTCAATGATATGTTGCCAGACAAAGACAACCTGAATTACTACCGAACAACCACGAGTGGTATATATCGGACGTACGAGTTCCCGCGGGCTGCCAAGGACGGGGTCAACACAATAGTCTGGCTTGATGTGCTCAACCACGTTACCTGCACTGGTACCGCACCGGGCTACGGCTACAAAGGACGTACGGTCATCCGGGTCGCTCAGTGGGGCTGGACAGATAGTCGTCTCGATGTCGCTAAGCAACTATGGAAGCTCCACGATCAGGGCTGTATCGTGCAAGTTATCGACAATAATTACAATACGAGTCCAACCGTTACTGCCACGTTGCTCAAAAAGAGCGCCAAGTACGGTGTGATGCGGGTCTATACTGCGGCTTTCAATGGCAATGGTGGTGTGTATGTGCATCACAAAGTGTTAGCTATAAATGGTGTGTGGTTCGGCAAGAAGAATACCAAAGTAGTCTATACCGGATCGCCCAACCTATCTAACCCTGCCACGCGCAGCAATAACGAGCTGATGTTGCGGGTTCTCGACGACGCGACCTACAACGCGTATGCCGCGAACCTATCCCTCATCCGTGATAAGTGGACGAAGACAGTCACATCCGCCCCAACTGCCAACACCGCTCAAGAAGCGCAACTCGAGGCCACACTGGACTCTGAGTCTAGCGACGATTAATAGAATACCCGACAGGATAGCGCACGCCAATCCAGCCGCCCGCTATCGCTGGGGGCTGCGACTGGCGACCGAACCGTTCGAATAATCCTAACGATACCAAATAAAAATCCCAATCGGCGAGGATTGGGATTTTTATTTGGTGTACCCGACAGGATTCGAACCTACGACCTTCGGCTCCGCAAGCCGACGCTCTATCCAGCTGAGCTACGGGTACACATCTGTTATTGTTCAAAGCACTCTCGTTTGCAATATCCCCGCAAGAGCTGGATAGAGCGTTCCGCTAATTATTATAGCGGCTTCGCCTTGGCAGCTGAGCTACGGGTACAAACCGTGTGACATGTGCGGACAACAGGGGTAATTCTAGCATGTTTCGGGGGCAATTACTAGTAGTCGCTACGAGTTTTGTTGTTTGGCCACTCTAGGCGGACCATGTTGGACTGTCTGCAGAATGAGCCTGCCTGTTGTCTATTAAGCCTTATGTTTATTTTGTTAGAAACGCTACAATAGAAGTAAATGGTTGAGGCTGAACCCAATCTCTTACCGCCAGAATTGATGGACGGCTACGAAAAACCTCCTCATGAGTGCGGAATTTTCGGAATGTATGCGCCGGGGATGCCTGTGGCTGCCATGACGGTTACCGGTTTAAACCAGCTACAACACCGCGGCCAGAGTGGCGGCGGTGTTTTTGTGTATACGGACGAAGGCAGGCCGGTTGGGACGAAAGACGTCGGCCTGGTAGCTAATGCGTTGCGGGCTGCCATACCCGTTACCCCGGGCTCGGACAGTCCGTATGATCTGTATGGCTCTCCAATCTCTGTTGGACATGTCCGCTACAGCACGACTGGTCGTAACGAAATTCGCGGCGTGCAGCCGTTCGTCAAACCTGGATCCAGTCTCGTAGTAGCCAGTAATGGAAACTTACCGGTGCTTGAATCGCTGAAAGAAAAGTACGATATTTTTAACCCAGATCCTGCAAGTGATACTGAAGATGCCTTCCTGCTTCTTCAGGACAGTTTCGAAAGGCATGGTGACTTCCTTGAGGCGATGCATGAGATGCTCCCACAATTTGAAGGTGGCTGCAATCTGTTAGCGAGTGACGGTGAAAACCTGTTTGCGTCCCGTGATGTGTGGGGTTACCGGCCAGTTTGCCTCGGCGTCCTGCCAGATGGCGGCGGCTATGTCGTATCGTCAGAGACGGTTGGCTTGCATTCGGTTGGCGCAGAATTTTTACGCGATCTTAAACCAGGTGAAATCGTAAAAATCGGACCGAATGGCACCGAGTCTACGTTCATGAATCGTCAGGAAGATCGTAAAACCTGCCGCTACGAATTCAATTACACTTCCCATCCCGCCAGCGACATTGACGGCAGCAATGTCTACATGTCCCGCGTAAATACCGGGAAACGCCTGGCCAAGTCGGCTCTCGTTGCCGCCGATGTTGTTATCGCAGCGCCTGAGTCAGGCCGGGGGGTCGCCGAAGGCTATGCACAGGAGTCGGGTATCCCGCTCAGTCAGGGGCTGATTGTGAATAACGGCGCCAAGCGGACCTTTATCGAGCGCGGACTAGCTCGTGAAGCTATGATCAAGTACAAGTACATTCCTATTGTAGCCGTGCTTAAAGGCCAGCGTGTGATTCTTTGCGACGATTCACTTATCAAAGGGAAAACCATGAAGGCGGTCGTTACGCTACTGAAAGACGCGGGTGCATCTGAGGTTCATGTACGGCTCGGTTCGCCTCGGTTTGAACACCCCTGCTTCATGGGTATGGAGACCGACAAGGAAGAATTAGTAGCGAGCTATATGACAGATGAGGAAATCGCCCGGCATATCGGAGCCACAAGTGTAGCCTTCGTCTCGGTCGTGGATAACGATAAGGCAATTGTCGAGGCCGCTCTTGATCCAGGCAATCCAAGGAATTTGAAAGTCGGTCAATTCTGTACCGGCTGCGCAGATGGCCGATACCCCTCGCAGGTCCCTGGCCCGATCAGCCTCGGGATGCCAGTCCTAGCCCGGAGCTTGGTGGGCAGCGTCTGCTAAACCCGGCCGGTGCTACCAGATCGCCGTTCTTGGTGAACTAGATTACCTTAATATTTAGAGATTGTTGTATAATTTAAACAAATGGATCCCCGAATACAAATAGCAGTTGATTACGTCTGGACGCAGCGCGCCGCCGGCGTTGCCGATGGTGCCATCTCGGCAGCCTTGCTACAGATCGGCTGGCCGCAGGATTATGTGACGGCCGCCTTTAACAGCATTGGCCAACCACCACAGCCAGCGGCTGTGCAGCCAACTCAAACTAACCTAGTCGACACCCGCCACAAATACACAATCCGGGCCGCTATCGCCGATGTCTATCGAGGTATGAAAGTGAACTGGCTGACTTACCTGATCTGCGTGCTCAGTATGTTGGCAGTAGCTAGCATACTCGTTACTTTGATATATGGCATCCTGTCCGCGCTACATGTATATGATAAAGTAGCCTACTCGGGTTTTGGTGGTGTCGGCTTTCGGCTCATACCGCTGATCTGTTTGTACCTCTTCGTAATTGCCGTGTCTGCAGTTGTGAACGCTATGGTGGTCAATGTGCTAGCGCTCACGCTGCGCGACGGCCTTGACGGTCATCGCGGTAAACCGCTCGCCACCCTCAAGGAAGCCCTGTTTCGGCTGGTGCGTGTGGCGCTTACAAATGCCTTGGTGGCGCTTGTAGCTTTGGGACCATTCATTATCACTACGATCATTATGATAACAGTAACCTTTGCGGCTACCTTTAGCGGGGTTGGCGGCCGTTCATCGAGTATCGCGGGCCTGATTATTTCATTACTCCTTGGATTAGCCGGCTTCGCTTGGGCACTTATTGCCTCGCTTCGTTTCGCCTTGGCCCCTTATGTAGCGCTTATTGAGCCCCAGACTTCAATCTTCGGTACGCTGAAAAGAAGTAGCTACTTGCTTCGTAAGGGTGGCCAATGGTTCTTGCTCAAAGGTTTTTTCCTCCTCGTAGCCGTTCTGATTATCGTGTTACTACTTACCCATTCATCAATGAGTGCATCAAACGATACCGGCGGGACGATATTTACAGCTGTTAATATCGTCGTAACCATCCTCATCAATGGCGGCCTCTATACCCTCTATCGCAACCGGGTTGCCGTCAAGAAGTAATACGGTATAGTATTGAGGAGTATTCCTCGGGAGTACGCCCGGGGAGAGGTCGCATAGTTCGGTCTAGTGCGCTACACTCGAAATGTAGTATACCCGCAAGGGTATCAAGGGTTCGAATCCCTTCCTCTCCGCCATATTTTAATACCCCACCATTGGTGGGGTATTAAAATATAACGAGGAAGTGATCCGAACCCGCAGTTCGCGCAGCGAACAGGGTTCGGTCGTTAGTCACAGCCCCCAGCGGAGCGGGCGGCTGGATTAACGTGCGCTATCCACTTCCTCTCCGCCATCGAGCTGTTCACCGATTTGTCTGACTGTCCCGTCGAGATTAAGCTCGAGATCACCGGTAAGGGTATCGAAAACTACGAGTCCGCCTGGAGCCGTGCCATCGACAGGATTAACTTCGACATTCTCCACTCTGGAGTCGCCAGTGCCATCTGGAATTACCTGAACTATTAAATCGGGGGCAACTGGCTCAATTCTTGCAGTGCCGTCTGGGCCATCCCGCCACACGCCAACAATTGCGCCGCGCGATAAGACGCCGCCTTTGGATGTACCCTTGAGGAGGACAGGGTCTACGAAAGTAGCAGTGTCCATTTCTCCGGCCGACAAAGCGGCGGTAACCACCCTGCCGCCGATGACGTCCATCTTTACGGCCGGTTGAGCTGGGTCATGCAGCCCAGTGTTTAGGCCGTCTGCCACGCTTTGGGCTTCGCCTAATGCTTGAGCTGCAGTTCGGGCTGTTGCCCGGGAGTGTTCGTCCATTTTACTTGTGATTTCACTAGCTGCAGCGGGATAGGCAGTGGCCATTATCAAAGCTATAGCGGCTGCTCCGGCGCCGACCCGGACTATGCGGGTGCGGGTATTTGGTCCTAATCGATCAAGTATTCTAGGCCTTGCATCGCCAAGGTGAGCTGCCCACGTCGAATGTACTGACATAATAACTATATGATACCATCAAAATAATCTAAAAACAATAGTAAAATGCTTATATTTATCCACTCTTTTAACGGAGGTGGACGCATTGGCAACGAGCTGGGGGAGTGTACAATAGATGTATGCAAGATACTCCCGAAGACAGCGTGTTTACCAAGATTATCAAGGGTGAGATCCCCTCTCATAAGGTATATGAGGACGAAAAGACCATTTGTTTCGTGCCGCTGCACCCAATTGCCAAGGGTCACGTGCTGGTTGTACCCAAGATTCGGGTTGATCAGTTCTTCGATTTGCCGGATGATTATTACCAGGCTTTGATGGCGACCGTTAAAAAAGTTGCACAGCACATGAAACAGATCATTGGCACCTCCCGGGTCGGGCTGAAAGTTGTCGGGTTGGATGTTCCCCACGTCCATATCCACGTCGTAGCCTTTGATACGATCGAAGAATACAATGAGACGCCCGATGAGTCAGGCGAAGTTGACCATTCTGCCCTGGCCGCCCTCGCCAAGAAGCTTGCGCTTTAGTATACTAAAGCTAATGTCTGTTTGGTTAATCTCATTATTTTTCGCTATTGGTCTTACCGCCTTTGTATACGCTAAATTGACCCGTGCCCATGGTAATGCGGACCCTCGCCAAGGCTTAGCTGCCTCAGCAATCGCCGGTGTCATCGGCTTTATCGTCATATTTACTCTCTTCAAGTTTGTGTTTGGCTTTAAGTAGCCATTTGTTACTAGTAACCTTGGCGTCTTTTCTTCCTTCTTACGCTTAAAACTGGTATCATATGGCTATGAGTGCGTGGGGCAAAGCAGATGAATGACACAATTGATGAGAAAGGCCTGGGTCAAAGGCTCCAGGCTGCCCGCCGGGCGGCCGGTTTAACGCAGCAAGCCCTCTGCCAGAAGGCTAACATTAGCTACTCGACGCTGGCCAAGATCGAGCGCGGCGCCATCAAGTCGCCGTCTATTTTTACGATTCAAAACCTGGTGGTCGCCATGGGGGTGTCGTTCGATTCCCTGCTTGGCATCCCTGAATCAGCCGAGCCGGTCATCCCGGCCGGACAGTCCAAGAACGGCATCAAGTTTGTCTACTTCGACGTTAATGGCTGCTTGATCCACTTCTTCCAACGGGCTTTCACGTCGCTGGCTCGTGACACTGGTGTTACTGTCGACAGCATCGAGCGCGTCTACTGGAAGTACAACGCCGAAGTTTGCCGCGGCCAGATGAGCTTGGAGGCCTTCAACGCCGAACTGGCCGCCGTCACCGGTGCCAAAGAAGTCGACTGGCAGGCCTATTATCTCGACTCCGTCGAAGCCATCCCCGGTATGGAAGCTGGCGTGCGCTGGGCAGCGGAACGCTATAAAGTCGGGCTGCTGACCAATACTATGCCGGAGTTCATCCCTGCCCTGCGGGCCCGCGGCTTATTACCTGACGTCGACTACGACGTTATTATCGATTCTTCAGAGGTGGGCGCGATCAAACCCGAGAAGCGCATCTTTGAAATTGCCGCTGAACGGGCTGGTGCCAAAGCTGGCGAAATACTGCTGATCGACGACGACACCCCTAACGTCATGGAAGCCGACAAGCTTGGGTGGCACGTTATCTCTTGCGACGAGTATCAGCCAGAGGACACGATCCTGCGGATCAAGGAAGTCCTCGAGCTTACCACTTAGGAGAGGTTGAAGCGTTCGACTTCTTCCACGATGTTTTTCAGCAACTGTTGAGCTTCTTCGAGCTGCTCGCGGGTTTGGTCGACGACCTTCTTGGGGGCGCTGTCGACGTACGACTTGTTGGCGAGGCGGGCCTCTAGTCGGGCAATTGACTGCTCCTGGGCGGTTTTCTTGTCGCTGAGCTTGATTTGGTAGGCTTCAGCGGTGGCACGGTCGATATCGAGCCAGGCGCGCTCCGAAGTGCTGGTCAAGTACATGCCGGTGCCGCTCTCAATCTGGGTGACGGCGCCGAGGTGAGCCAGACGCTTGGTCAGCTCGGCATTGTCCGACAGCAGTGAGCTGTCGTTGTAATACAGCGTGGCACCGTTGACGCCGAGCACTTTGGTAATGAACCGAGCCTCGGTGACGATAGCCTGGATCTTATCGAAGTCAGCGGCGGTCTTGGCGTCAAAACCAGTGATTTTGGGCCAGCGCTGTGTTGCGAGGACGCTGTCGCCGGGTTCCCAGGCGAGGGTTTGCCAGATGGTTTCGGTCATGAATGGGGCGAAGGGATGGGCTAGCTTCAGGATGGTTTCTAGAGCGTAGGCCAGGAGCGGGTTGTTGGGGGCTGATTTGCTAGCCTCGATGTACCAGTCGGCGAAGTCGTCCCAGACAAAGTGGTACAGCGTGTCGTAGGCTTCGCTAAAGTGGTAGTCGTCCAAATGAGCCGCAATAGCCTCCGCCGACTGTTGTAATTTACTCAACACCCAGTGGTCGGCAGCAGATGCCGGAGCAGCGCTGTGTTTGGCGGCGTGTTCGTCCCCTACCCTGTCTTCGATATATCGCGCGACATTCCATAATTTGTTACAGAAGTTGCGAGCGCCCACGACTTTGGCTGGGCCGAAGGGTTGGTTATTGCCAGGCGTCTGACCGGCGATAATGCCCATCCGCAGAGCGTCTGAGCCGTATTGGTCGACGATCTCGATCGGGTTGACGACGTTGCCCTTGCTCTTGCTCATCTTCTGGCCCTGCTCGTCCAGGATCAGGCCGTGTAGGAAGACGGCCTTGAATGGAATGTCACCGGTGACGTAGATGCCAAGCATGATCATCCGTGACACCCAGGGCATCAGGATGTCAAAGCCGGTCTCCATCAGCGCTAAGGGGTAGAACTCTTTGGAGTCACCTTCCGGATAATCAAGCGTGGCGTACGGCCAGCTGGAGCTACTGAACCAAGTATCGAAGACATCAGGATCGCGGTGATAGGTCTTGATGTCTCCAGTATCGGTGGTGACGGTGATAATCTCCTCGGAGACTCGCTCGTCATAGATCCAGTCGTCGCGGTCGTCGACGTTCTGGAAGGCCGGGATTGGGATGCCCCAGGCGATCTGACGTGAGATGTTCCAGTCGCGTAGGCCCCGGAGGTAGGTCACCAGCTGGTCACGCTTGTTGGTCGGATAAAAGTCGATCTTCTTATCTTCGAGGACCTTGATAGCCGGAGTAGCCAGCGGTTGCATGTCGACAAACCACTGCTCGCGCAACAGCGGTTGGATGACGGTATCACATTTGTAACAGTGGCCAACGTTGTGGACGTGGTCTTCGGTTTTGACCAGAAAGCCCTGGTCATCGAGGTCCTTGACGATCTGTGTGCGGGCTGCCTCGACGGTTAAACCGTGATAGGCGCTGGTTGTCTGATGGTTGATCCTACCCTCGTTATCGATGACGCTGATCCGTGGCAAACTGTGCCGCTCACCGGCGTCGTAATCGTTGGGGTCGTGAGCTGGTGTAAGTTTGACAGCACCTGTCCCAAACTTCGGGTCGACAAAGGCGTCGGCAACGATCGGAACTTCACGGTTTGTCAGTGGTAGCTTGATGGTTTTACCGATAAATGCCTTGTAACGGTCATCGTCGGGGTGGACTGCCACACCAGTGTCACCGAGCATTGTCTCCGGCCTGGTAGTGGCGACGACCAGTTCCCCGCTGCCATCTGTTAACGGATAGCGGATGTACCACAGTTTGCCAGACTCCTCTTTGTAGACCACCTCAATGTCGGCAAAGGCGGTGCCATGGAAAGTACAGAAGTTAACCAGGCGTTCACCCCTGTAAATCAGGCCTTCGTCCCACATCTTTTTGAAGGTGGCGTAGGCCCGTTTGACTATTTTGGTGTCAAGCGAGAAGGTGTAGTGCTCCCAGTCGACGCTGGCGCCGAGGCGGCGGACCTGATTGTCGAGGTTAGAGCGGTTTTTGGCGACAAAATCCCAGACCGCCTGATGCAGTTCTTCGCGGCTAAAATCGAAGCGGCTCTTCCCGTCTTTGGCGAGTTCCTTTTCGTAGACCACCTGGGTTTCGAAGCCGGCGTGGTCAACTCCAGGGATGAATAAGGTGTTATCACCCTTCAGGCGGTGATATCGGATGGCGATATCTTCGACGGCAACGGTTAAGCCATGCCCGAGGTGGACATTACCGTTGGCGTTGAGCGGTGGCATAACGATGGCGTAGGGCTCACCCTTCCCTGACGGCTTGAAGGCCTCGGTCTTCTCCCAGAGGGCGTAGATATCCTGCTCGTACAATGCTGGCTCGTAAACTTTTGATAACTTCATTAGACATAATCATAGCACGCCTAACAGCGTAAAACAATGGCTTCCACCTCTGTTATTCGAGATAGATTCGTAATGTTTTCACGTAAAAAAACACAACTAAACACAAGCATTTCACGTGAAATACCTCTGTTCGAATTGTGTTAACCCCTACTTCTCATAATCTAGAGAAATGCTACGCGACGTGACAATGTGCTTTTTGAAGTGCAATTATATACACGGGAACATTTTTGTTTAC
>DHXQ01000028.1:27238-29035 GCA_002413755.1 Candidatus Saccharibacteria bacterium UBA5152
CAGGGGTAGGGAAGTGTATTACCGATGGTATATACTGAGGCCGAGTTTACTTGTAACGAAGGGAACCATTATGCCGTTAAAGTCACACCAGGCCTCCAAAATACCTGATTGGGAAAAGGAGGGTGTCGATCCGCTTAAATGGAATATTTGGCAAAAGATTGCAGCTAAGACCCATGGGATAATAACTCCTGGTAATGCTGTAACGCTTCTCGGTGCGAGCCTGTCTGCAGCTGGTATCAAAGATATCACACACGACCATAAGCTACGAGGTGTTGTAGAACTGGCCTTAGGAGGGGTGTTTGATCGAGTCGATGGCTCTGTAGCAGATAAGACACGGACAAAAGGACCAGTTGGGGAAGCTTTGGACGCGACGACAGATAACATCATCGTGGCTTACAGCGTCGCCTCGCTAGTGCGTGCAGGCATCGTGCCACGGCGCTCAGCATATGCGATGGGCGGCCTAGGCCTTGTTAAATCGGGTATTGCTCTTGCTTCAAAAAGTCGCCACCGCGAAGTGCACCCTGACTGGATAGGGAAGTTTGCAATGGGCTTTCAGCGGACAGCCTTTGTGCTGCACGTTACGGAATCGATGGCTGCTGATAATGACATGGAGACGGCCGCCACGTGGCTTGGCCGGGCGGCAAATACATCGACAGTCCTATCAGTTGGTCTCGGAGTAGTTGCAACGGCTCGATACGGGCGGGACACATTCGGGCCATTACCAGGGGTTACGGAGCCAGTTGATCACATCGACAAGTTGGGTGAGATGTCGAGCGTGAACGGGTCGGCGGGAGTTGAGCCGAGCATGGCGTGATAGCATCCGAGGCTGGCGATCATCGCGCCATTATCGGTGCAGAGACGGGGATCGGTATAAACGGGTTGCGGGGCATTTATCGCAGCTATGCGTTCGGCGAGCTGACGGCGGAGTTCGGGGCTGCTGGCAACACCGCCACCGATGATAACTGATTTCGGCTGAAACTCTTTAAAGGCAAGTATTGTCTTATCCACAACAGTTTCAATAGCGATGCGCTGGAAACTGGCGGCGATGTCAGCTTTTTGGGACTCACTGAGCCGGGCGGCCAAACCGGTAGAAGGGAAGGTGAAGTCCTCGCCAATCTGTTGCTGGGCCAGCCGCAGGACGGCTGTCTTGGGTCCGGAGAAGCTGAAGTCGTACTTGCCGGGCAGTTTGGCTTTGGGCAGCGGGAAGGCCATAGGATTGCCCTCGAGCGCCTTTTTGCTGACTGATGGGCCGCCAGGGTAGGGCAAGCCGAGGATTTTGGCGACTTTGTCGAAGGCTTCGCCAATGGCGTCGTCGTTAGTCTGGCCGAGCAAACGGTATTTGAAGTGATCTTCGAATAAAACCAGTTGACTGTGGCCACCAGAGACGATCAGGCCGAGAACCGGGAATTCCGGTGGCTCGGCGGGTACTGTGTAGCCGGCCAGGGCAGGGGTGTCGGCTACCTCTGTTATAAAGTTGGCGTACAGATGGCCTTCGACGTGGTTGATGGCGTACAGCGGCTTGTCGTAGGCGATCGCCAGGGTGCGGGCTGTCAGGACGCCGATCAGCAGGCTGCCGCCGAGCCCGGCACCATACGTAACGGCGATAGCATCAATCTGTGACCACTGTTGTTTGCGTCGGCTCAGAGAGCCGCTGTCAGCTGTACCGGCGAGGGCAGGGAAGGCTTCGTCGAGCGCCTCTTGGATGACCGGCATGATGGCTTCGATATGGCTGCGGGCGGCAATCTCGGGCACCACGCCGCCATACTGGACGTGCAGATCCATGCTACTGGCCACCAC
>DHXQ01000028.1:29273-30300 GCA_002413755.1 Candidatus Saccharibacteria bacterium UBA5152
GTCTCATCACAACTGGTCTCGATTCCTAGCACCAACATTTCCATATAAGCATACACTACTTCGGTCAGAGTGTTATACTGGGGCTATGAATCCGCGCCATCTCGTCAAAAAAGTCATCCCCAGCGGTTTATTTACAGCGATCGAGCCGTACGGCCATCTCGTCGAGTCGGTCATCCAAAACACCGTCAGCGGGTTTCCGGCGCACGGGCTGAAAATCATCGGTGTGACCGGCACCAACGGCAAAACCAGCACTACTTACATGATCCACCGCATGATGCACCTGGCGGGTTACAAGGTTGGCTTCATGAGTACTGTGGCCTACGGTGTTGGCGACAACGTGAACCAGCAGATCCACCACATGACCAATGTGCCGGTACCTGAGTTGATGCAGCGCTTGAAATGGATGAAGCAGCAGGGTGCAGAGTGGCTTGTTCTGGAAACCACTTCGCATGCTCTGGCCCAGAACCGTGTCTGGGGTGTTCCGTACAGTCTGGCTGTCATGACTAATGTGACGCACGAGCATCTGGATTATCACAAAACCTTTGAGCGTTACCGTGACGCCAAGCGCAAATTATTCAAACTGGCTGCCGCCAACCGCAAAGGTCTGCAAACCGGGGTGATCAACGCTGATGATCCGTCAGCCGGCTATTTTATCAAGGATGTGCCACGCTCGATTACCTACAGCATCGAAGGTTTAACCCCGCCAGATAGCCCTGACGGCGCCGCGCCGGGCAAAGGAGTCCAAGCTTTTCCGCTCGATTGGCCGCGCACCGGCAATGCCGGGCAACTCCGGGCCAGCTCGGTCGATGCTACCCCTGAGGGCAGTAGTTTCACGGCGACCTTTGTGGTGCCACAGGATCCGAATACTCCCGGAATTCCGCTCGGTGGGGGCGGCGAGGTAGCTATGAACAGGGTGGCGCGCACGCTCAAACTGCACGTCAACATTCCTGGCCAGTTCAATGTCGCCAACGCCCTCGCCGCCGCCAGCGCCGGGATCGCCGTTGGCCTGACCGACAAACAGATTGAG
>DHXQ01000028.1:30426-34058 GCA_002413755.1 Candidatus Saccharibacteria bacterium UBA5152
CCGGATAGTTTCGAGAAGTTATTCAAAGACCTGCGGCCGGTGGTCAAGGGCAAATTGATTATCATGTTCGGCTCAGCCGGACGGCGCGACGAGGCCAAGCGGGCAGTGCAGGGTGCGCTGGCCGGGCAGTACGCTGATGAAGTGATTATCACCGAAGAAGATGACCGCGATATCGACGGCATCAGCATCATGGAGCAAATCGCCGGGGGCGCGGAGCATCCAGGTGGCGGCGCGGCCGGCAAGGTGCGCGATACCAACTTATTTCTCGTCCATGACCGCACCGAGGCGATCAACTTCGCCGTTGGCCGCGCCCGCCCCGGCACTGGCGACACCGTGCTACTCCTTGGCAAAGGCCACGAAAAGACCATCGAGCGCGCCAACGGCGAAAACCCGTGGGATGAAATCGGCACCGCTCACGATGCCGTCAAAGCTCGCCTCAAGAAGTAGCCCAGACACAAGCTTATTGACAATTCACTCGTAATAATGTATAATCGCACAATTAAACGAGTGAAGTAGATATGTCAGACCCTGATCGACCAGCAGTAAAAGACGTTGCACGCACTATAGCTGTTATAGCAGCTGCATTGGCAACAGCTGCAACTGTTGCGTATGGCGTTTCGCAGCCAAAGGGCCCAGCAGAATCAAATAAGGGCACGGTTACCGTTGATCCGAATAAACCTTACCCCAGCGATGCCGCCGAACGTGCGGCCCGTTTGCTCGTTGCAGCTCGCAGCACCTGCCGGATAGTCGCTGTGGAAGCAGGTAAAGATGCGGGGCCTGATGGTCATGATAGTCTTGATGTCAGGATACAGACGACTCTTAATCCTGATCCTAAGGTTACAGCAGCTCTCGAAATGTATGGCAACACTATCAATGGCGTGTCTAATCCTCACGCATCCCGAGTGCAATGGACTACGTGGCAGACGCATGTCGAAACATCCGATGGTCTTTCCGTAAATGCACCCCGAGAACAGATACCCGATGCCATGCAGGCCCCAGGCCACCTGCCTCTGTACCCAGTAGATGTTCATACGACAGGGGAGCGTATACGAGTCTCGCTGACTACTGTTACATCTTCGACCGTCGAGACGGATAATGATAAGTTTTGGAAAAAGAGCTATGACCGGACTGACCATGTCAAAGAAGCTAAGGGTGTTATAGATTGCGGCGAGATTATTCAAACCGGCACCAATAGCCCGGTTGCAGATGGCTGGGTTGTGTACAAACAGGGGTCAATAGCCCAACTTCCGCCGACAGAATCGACTTACGACGAGCACTATGAGTGTGACGAGAGCGATGGCGGCATTGCCTGTACCGACGTTAATTTGCCCTAGTTAATTTGCTCGACGTTGTGTTGCTCAGTGTCAGGCTCATGCAGCGGTAACCGCCGCCGCCTTTGCTGATTTCGCTGTTGGTCAGGCCGATGGTTTTGAGGCCGCGCTGTTCGATGGTGCGGATCAGCCGCTTGGCGCCGGCGTTGAGCACGACGGTCTCGCCGCTGGAGACGAGGTTAGTGGCGTAGGCGTGCAGGGCCTCGCTACGGCTGACGACGATTGTATCGAAGTCGGCACGGCCGTCCATGACAGCGCGGCTTTTGCGGTCGAGTAAGGCAGGGCAGTAGGCAATCAGCGGCTTTTGGCCGTCAACGGCACCGCGTAGCACGCCGGCGGCCAGGTCGATGTCGTAGGCGGGGCCATCGGCAATGCCGGAGACTTTATTAATAACGGGCGTGCCGAAGCGCAGATTATGATAGCCAAATAGTGTCCGCTGCGGGATGGCGTGGATACTGACGACTTCACAGTTGAACAGTTTTGCGACAAAATCGTGTACCCGCCGGTCTGTCCGGTAGCCGTAGCCGCCGATGATGGTCCGGGTGCCGGGGATGTAGAGCATGTCGCCCTGGCCGCTGAACAACCAATCTTCGGGGATGGTGACGATTTTGTATCCCATGGCGCGGAGCGTTTGCTCGGCGTAGGCTTCTTCAGCTTTGCGGGCATTTGGCAGCCGGGACATAACAGCGGTACCATCGAGAATAAAGGCCCAGTTAGCTGTGTAGACGCCGTCCTGACAGTCGGCCGGCGGCGCGACCCTGGTGACCATCAATCCGGCCTTTTCGAAGCCCTGTTGGGCATCGGCGTGCTCATGTTGCGCCTTGGCAATGTCGATATGGACCGAGCTGTCCATATAGGGGTTAATGGCCTGGCCGTCGGAGAAATACTCGACACCAGACATCAGAAGCTTATTGTTCATCGCTTATGCTAGTGTAGCATAGCTCGGATCAAGTCAGCGCTAAGCGACGACGCGGTAGCCATAGGCTGGTTGGGCGCCGTCGTCATCGGTGTAAATGGTGATCAGATTGTGATTAAGTTCGTTATCAAAGCCAGTTTCTTCTTCTGCACTGAGCACATCACCGATTATGGTTTTGCCGCCTTGGTTGAGGGGTGAGTGGCGAGTCAAACTAATTGAAAATGCCACGGGGGTAGGCTGCGGCTCGGGAACTTGATGTTCAGACAAGACAATGATGTGCATCAGGCCCTTGACGAAATTTTTAGCGATTAATTCTTCAAATTCCTCGCTGGTTGGCGGTTCGATGACGTTGAAGCGTTCGAACGAACTCATGCCCGAAGGCTCCGTTCAATGATTTTCATACCGAGCATTTCAGCCTGAGCCTTGCGTAAGACCATGTCGAACAGGGGGGCTTTTTCTTTGACGATACGAGGAGGTAACATCATTCGGCCGTTAAAGTCGCTGTCATTACAGAGTGAAAAGATGGCAATGTGATTCGCATCGCGCACCAGATGGGCGACGGGAGTAGCGCCGGGCTTAGCGATTTTCATGGTTGACGCCTTGGCATCGAGGTAAGTCACCCGACCGTTGGTATCTATGAGGTAGTCGCCCTTGTCCATGTCTTGTTCAGCATTAGCAGGTGTAAACTCACGGCCGGAGGCTTCGAGCAATTGACCGACGGCAATCTCGTGACGCGCGCCGCGTAGTTCGGCTCGTATAATATCTGGCGCGATACGCATCAGGGCTTCGTCTTCGATAACCATGTTGGCAGCATCGTACATACCATGCAATAAGTCTTCAAACTTTGTGTCGTGCGAACTGGCCGAAAAGTCTCGGATCAATCCGTTCTGAATACTTAACGGCCTAACCATACCACTGTACTCATTTTGTGGGATGTAGCGACTTTCGGCTCTGGCTCGCAGGATCGCATCTTCGTTGTAAATGGCTAAGGGTGTAGCGGTTACTAGAGCTTTAGCGCTCGAGACTAGAGGATCGGGTTCGGCTTGAGCTACAGTCTGCCCGTAGGAGGCGAGTGCTTCGAGGTAGGGAGGTGTGCCAATGTTGTCGAAGTCGGTTGGATCCATTTGGCGCGCCCTGAGTGCGTCATAAAAGCCCGGTTCGCTAGTGAGGGCAAGAGTGTCGTGCACGGCTATATCAAGGCTCTTGGCCATTTGCATTGAAGTTGGATCTTCGCGCCGTGAGGTGACGTGTTCGTGCATAATGTATTAACATTAGCACAACTGAGGTGAAATGTCAATAATATTGGGCAGTATGTATATGGGGTGGGGCGGCTCTTGACGTCCACCCTGGGCTCCATTACTATAAGTGCTGAGAGTTGGCACTCT
>DHXQ01000028.1:34321-35623 GCA_002413755.1 Candidatus Saccharibacteria bacterium UBA5152
TTGTATGAAAATTACACCGAGACAGTTGTGAAGATCGACGGTAAAGACTATTTGATCGTCAAAGAAGATAAAATTATCGCAACGGTTAAATAAGGCAGGGGAGTTATAACAATGGCTAAAAAAGTTTTTTATGATGCAGATGCCCGGGCGCGCGTCCTCGGCGGTGCACAAATTTTATACGATGCCGTCAAAACGACAATGGGCCCGAAGGGCCGCAATGTGGTTATCAGCAAGGGCTACGGTGCGCCGACTGTCACCCACGACGGTGTGACCGTTGCCAAGGGTGTCGACATTGCTGATGTCGATGACGAAACACTGGGTTACAAAGTTGGGGCTGAGCTGATCAAGCAGGCTGCCAGCAAGATGAATGATGTGGCCGGCGACGGTACTACAACAGTGACAGTGCTGACGTATCACATCCTAAACGAAGCGAACAAATTAATTGCTGCCGGCCACAATCCAATGCTGCTACGCAAGGGTCTGGAAGCGGCGGCCGCCGATGTGGTCAAGAAGCTGGAAACCTTATCTGAAGACATCAAGGGTAAGAAGTCTCGCGTTGCTGAGGTGGCGACCATCTCTGCCGGTGACGCTGCGATTGGTGAGCTGATCGCCGATGTTATGGACGCTGTTGGCCGTGACGGTGTGGTGACGGTTGAAGAGGGCCAGGGCCTGGCGCTGGAGAAGGAAATCGTCGAAGGTTTCACCTTTGACCGCGGTTTCGTGAGCCCCTACATGGTCACCGACACCGCCCGCATGGAAGCGGTCTTCAACAAGCCAGCCATCGTGATTACCGACAAAAAAATTAGTTCAATCCAGGAATTCCTGCCGCTGCTCGAAAAACTAGCGCAAGCTGGCAAGAAGGACCTGGTGCTGATCGCTGACGATGTTGAGGGCGAAGCCCTCGGTACGCTGATCTTGAACCGTCTGAAAGGCGTCTTTAACACTGTTGCCGTCAAAGCACCGTCTTTTGGTGACCGCCGCAAGGATATCCTCAACGACCTGGCAATTTTNNAGTGCTGAGAGTTGGCACTCTAATGCCCATAGTGCTAATGTGCCGACTATTTTCTCAGGCTTAGCTAATAACGGAGGAGTATTTATGCCTACAACAGGTTCACCGATTCAACCATTGGCCGATTTCGTCGTCGCCCAAACAGAGGAAGCCGCCAGCAAGACGGCGTCTGGTCTGTATTTACCAGAAGCCGCCAAAGAGAAGCCCAAGACTGCCAAAGTGATCGCGGTTGGCAAGAATGTCAAAGAGGTCAACGTTGGCGACCGGATTTTGTATGAAAATTACACCGAGAC
>DHXQ01000028.1:35825-45228 GCA_002413755.1 Candidatus Saccharibacteria bacterium UBA5152
GCTAAAAAAGTTTTTTATGATGCTGATGCCCGGGCGCGCGTCTTGGGCGGTGCACAAATTTTATACGATGCCGTCAAAACGACGATGGGTCCAAAGGGCCGCAACGTGGTTATCAGCAAGGGCTACGGTGCGCCGACTGTCACCCACGACGGTGTAACGGTCGCTAAGGGTGTCGACATCGCTGACGTCGACGACGAAACACTGGGGTACAAAGTTGGTGCTGAGCTGATCAAGCAGGCTGCCAGCAAGATGAATGATGTGGCCGGCGACGGTACTACCACGGTCACCGTGCTGACGTACCACATTTTGAACGAGGCGAATAAACTCATTGCCGCCGGCCACAACCCGATGCTGCTGCGCAAGGGGTTGGAAACCGCTGCCACCGATGTTGTTACCAAGCTGGAAACTTTGGCCGAAGACATCAAGGGCAAGAAGTCACGGGTTGCCGAAGTGGCGACTATTTCTGCCGGCGATGCGGCTATTGGTGAGCTGATCGCCGATGTTATGGACGCTGTCGGCCGCGACGGCGTGGTAACGGTCGAAGAGGGCCAAGGCCTGGCGCTGGAGAAGGAAATCGTCGAAGGCTTCACCTTTGACCGCGGTTTCGTAAGTCCATACATGGTTACCGACACCGCCCGCATGGAAGCGGTTTTCAACAAGCCAGCCATCGTCATTACTGATAAAAAAATTAGTTCAATCCAGGAATTCCTGCCGCTGCTCGAGAAACTCGCCCAAGCCGGCAAGAAAGACCTGGTCCTGATTGCTGATGATATCGAAGGCGAAGCCCTCGGTGTATTGATCCTGAACCGCCTGAAAGGTGTCTTTAACGCCGTTGCCGTCAAAGCGCCGTCATTCGGTGACCGTCGCAAAGACATCCTCAACGACCTGGCAATTTTGACTGGCGCCACCGTTATTAGTGATGACCAGGGCCAAACGTTTGAAGAAGTCGGCCTGGAAGTTGTCGGTTCGGCCCGCAAGGTGATTGTTACCAAAGACGAAACGACCGTTATCGAAGGCGGCGGCGATCCGAGTGAAATCGATGCCCGGATCTCTCAGATTACGGCGCAGGCCAGTGTCTCGACCAGTGAATACGACAAAGAGAACCTGACTCGCCGCCGCGCCACGCTGAGTGGTAAGGTTGCGGTCATCAAGGTAGGTGGTGCGACTGAAACTGAAATCGAAGAGAAAAAGTTCCGCGTCGACGACGCCGTGGCCGCCGTCAAGGCTGCCCTGAGTGACGGTATCGTACCGGGTGGGGGAGTCACGCTGATTAACCTGGCGGATTCTATCGACACAATCACGGTTGGTAATACTGGTGAAGACATTACTTCGGTGACATTTGGCAAGCACTTGCTGAAAAAGGCGCTTGAGCAACCATTCCGTATTCTGTTGACTAACTCCGGGCTCAACCCTGACGAATGGCTGCCACTTGTCCGCAAGGGCAAGCCTGGCTTTGGCGTTAACGTTAATAATCCATCGAAGCTGGTTGACCTCAAGGCAGCTGGTGTTATCGACCCAGCTCGCGTGACCCGCGAAGCCATCCAAAACGCCGTTTCGATTGCTGGAACCAGCATGACAATGGGTGCGCTAGTGGTTGATGTACCGGAAAAGGCCGGTGCGGCTCCTGACATGAGCGGTATGGGTGGTATGGGCGGCATGATGTAGCAAACAGTAGACACCCGCAAGCGGGTTTCTCCTCGCGCGGGGCGGTGAAGTCAATTCGCCGTCTCCGGCTGCTCTTCCCGGCCATCAAAAAGCCAGCGTCTAGCTGGCTTTTTGCATGTATGCAAGGACGCTTAAGTGATGGCTGGTGGGATGCTGGCGTTGACGCCGGATACCATCACTCCGACGGCACCCTTGCTGAAGGCGGTAGTGACGGCGGCAGCGTTGGGGCAGATATGCCCCATGATTGGCTTGCCCGGGGCGGCGGCGGCCAACTGATCCCAATAGGTCTGGGTCGCAGTATATTCCATACCAAGTATGTCCCAGTGGGGGGCGTAAGTAGCATAATTCGCCGAGTCTGTGTCGTAGAAATAGCCCCACGTCTTGTAGCCGCGGGCTTGAGCGTCGTGGCACCAGCCGGTGCTGTTGTTGGTGGCGCCAGAGACTCCGTAATATTTGGCGATAAATTTGGTGGTTGAGCTGGCTTGGGCGTCCATCATGTTCAGGATTTCGCTGCTGAAGGCAATTGCCACCTTCGGGTCGACGAAGATGACGTGCGAGCTGTAATACATAGCAATTAACTCTTCCCAGCGCATGTAGGGACGGTCGGCCTGGCTGGTATTATTGCCGGCGGTGGAGCCCAGGATATTATAGGCCTGGACCTGGGCCCAGGTCATGCTAGCGGCGACTAGAGTGGTGCCGGAGCCACCACCGGTACCGAGCGATGTACGATCCAGGCTGGCATCGTGCAGTCCGAACCAGACGCCGTCTGAGGTGCGAGCCAGTGAGAGTTCCACGGCGGGGTAGCCGACCAGCGCCGATTGGCCGTAAGCGTACAAACTCATTTCCGGGAAATCGAGCGAACCGCCGCGGTGGGCGCAGTAGAAGTTGGTTTGGGCCAACATCTGGGTAACGGTGGCGTAACCGGGCTTGACGACTTTATAGGCACCGGGTGTGATAAATCCGCCGGTACCGTCGGCCAGTTTGAAGGTGGCATCAACCAGGGCGGCGCCATCGCTGACTTTGATAGCTAAGCCAGTCGACATGTCGACGGTGCCAGGGATAGCCAGGATGCCTGCTTCACCGTTCTTGGCTTGGGTGTTGGGGTAAGTGATGGTCACCGCGCCAGTGGCGCCAGTGGCAACCATATCCTTGGTGGCCACAAAGAGCGTATGGTCGACAGTGTTCTCAAACCACTCCTTGGTGAAATTGTCACAGGTTACTTGCACATCAGTCTCGGAGGCAGTTGTGCGTTCGACGGAGATCGCCAGGCCTAGGGTATGAGCGGTCGTCGTGTTAACGGACGGGGCGACATTGGTGAGGGTTGTCACCGAAGTTTCTCGGTTTTGGAATTGCCCGGCGGTCCAGTTGGCGAGATCGTCGGCGTTTCTGACAAATATCATGCGCTGGTAGGTAACGATACTCTGGGTCGTGGTCTGGGTCCAGGTGTAGCTGGTCTCACCGACCGCTCGCTTATGTGCCCAGACACCAAATGATATGGTGCCAGTGCCAACCGAGCCAAAAGTAACGACGCTTTGCCAGCCAACTGGAGCCGTCGGTTGATAGGTGTTGACGGAGCTGCTGGCCGAGGTGAGTATCAGGATTATCCAGTCATCGGCGGCCACGGTTGATCCAACATGCGACACCGATGGGTCGACGATGAAGGTACTGCTGGGACCCGATGAAGTAGCATTCGTGTGGCCAACGACCGACGGCGTGACCGTACCACCACCTGCTGTTGCTGCAGCCAGCGATATCTGGAATGCGCAGAGCTGCGAGGCGGTGCCCGCAGTCGCGATATCATGGGTAGGCGAGCCGCTACTACCCATGGTGCCGGACCAGACCATCATAGCCGAGCGGGAAACAGCCGTATTCTCGGTGCCGGAGGGGTTGTAGGCGGTGCCGAGCATCGACAGTGTGCCATCATATGTCGTTAAGGCATAGGAATTTGGGGTAGCAAAGTTACCAGTATACATCTCCAGGGAGAATAAATTGGCGTTCGCGGATTGAGGAGGAACGGTTAAGGTGTTCGTGGCGCCGCCCTTCGCATAGTTCGACGAGAAGGCAACTGGGCTGGTTGTATCGACTCCGCTATAGGCAGCCATAAAGCCCATTGAGCGTCCGGTGTTCACGACGTTAAAAGTGTAGGTTGAGGGTTCCGACGAGCTCGCGAACTTGGCATACATACCGGAGATGCGTGACCCACTGTCATTTGCAATAAAGGCCGGTCCGATTCTGGTCCAGCCGCTGCAGGATATATCAGTTGCGTCAGCAGTCTGTTGGTGTAAAAAGGCGATCATGTAGTCGCCGGCTTGAACGCCAGTAGGGACGTCGACTATAAGCGACGTCGTGGTTGATGTGGTGGGCGTGCCTTGGGCACGAAAAGCGATGGCCACGGCTTAGGACCCCGTGATTGACACTACGACGGTATTGGCAGCCAGGGCAGGGGCGTCAGAGTAGGCGTTGTAGACTTTGACTTGGTTGCCGGCAGCGCTCGAGAGCAGATAACGGCTGTCAAGTCCGCTGAGCGGCAAATCGTCGCTGACGACGTACCAAATTGCGCCCGTGGTGTAATACTGGAGGGTAATAGCCTGGTTGACGAGAGTCAGTGTTGCGGTGGTGGAGCCACTGGCTTTGTTGAAGACGTCGCTGCTGCCGCAGGCTACCGTGACGACGTTGGTACTGCCTTGGATAACGTGTTTGACAGTGATACGTGAGCCATCGGCTGGTGCGGTCGGCAGCGTCACTGTCACGGCGCCGCTGGTGGTATCAACGGGTACGAATTGATTTGCCGCTGCCGTATAAGCGCTTGTTTTGACGGTAGTGACCGCCAGCCCAGAGGCTTTGGCGGCCAGGTCGGTCGTCAGGTTGGTGACGGCGCTCTCGGGGATGTTGCTCAGCGTGTTGCTGGCACCGGAGATTGTCTTGTTGGTCAGAGTTACGCTGGCGCTGTTTTTGGTGGCATCGCTGGTGTTGTCGACGTTGGCTAGGCCAACGTCTGACTTAGTAGGGGCGTAATCACCAGCCTTGGCGGTGGTGCTAGTAGTACCGATAATCAGGCTGGAAGTACCAGCACCAATGGCGGTGCGGACGGCAGCAGCGTCGACGGCAGTCAGGACGGTGCGGCCGATGGCGGTGCTGTCGCTGATTTGGGTGGCAGTGTGGGTGTGGTTACCGAGAGAGACGGTGGTGCTGGTGGTGCCGGTTGGGATCAGTCCGATGGCCAGTGTGCCAGAGGTGATTTGGCTGGCGGCAAAGGCTTTGGAGGCATCAGCGGTGTTATCAACGTTACCGAGCCCGACGTCAGACTTGGTGAGTACGACGGCACCAGTGCGCGTGGCGACGGAGGTGACGGTGTTGGCTTGGGCGCCGCTGGCGATGCCATCAAGCTTAGTCTTGTCGGCGGCGGTCAGAACTCCAGCGTTGCTGGCGTCAGCCGAGGCGATTATACCATCAGCGCCGGTGCTGCTGACAACGGTAACGGTGGTGGCGTCAGTCGTAGTGGTCAGGTCGGTGACGCCAGCGCCGGGGGTGGCCCCAAAGGTCAGGTTTGGATAAGTGCCGGTTATGGTGACATTGGTACCGGCGGTGGCGTTTAACTGGGCCGGAACGGTAGGCTTGTTGAGGATCTGAGCCAGGCCTGACACGGCGTTCCAGTCGCTGTTGACTTGAGCCGCCGGAATGGTTGGCTTACCGGACAAATCACTGTAGGCACCAGTGGTGGCGACGACAGCTAGGCTGGAGGTATTGGCCTTGAGGTTGAGGGCAGTCTGGGCGGCGGTGGAGATTGGCTTGTTGACGTCGCTGGTGTTGTCGGCGTTGGCCAGGCCGACGTCATTCGCGGTAAGGGTGACAGCGCCAGTGCGAGTGTTGACGCTGGAGACGCCAGAAACGCCACCGCCATTGAGCTTGGCCTGAACGGCCGAGGAGAGCTGAGTCTCGACGATAAGGCCGGTTTTGATGGTACCATCGGTGTTATGTGTAACCGCCAAAAAATCGTTGAGGATATCCCCCCACGTACCATCGTCAGACCCGGTTAGCGGCAATCGAGACATATACTAGTAAGTATAACCTTTTTTAGTTAATTTCCGTAGTTGCGTGAGCCGTAGCCATTACTAGCTTTGATTTGGC
Source organism: Candidatus Saccharibacteria bacterium UBA5152 (assembly GCA_002413755.1). GTDB lineage: Bacteria > Patescibacteriota > Saccharimonadia > Saccharimonadales > UBA4665 > UBA4665. The sequence continues at coordinate 41,619 of DHXQ01000028.1, forward strand.
TGCCGAACGATGGCTTGACGAACTTCAGTATCGAGCCCATGCCCATAACTGTGGCGACTCCAAATCCAACGGTGGCTAAAAACTCTTTGCGAGTCATTTCGCGCTGCATGAGTGTGCTCATTTGCTTTTGCATCTTATAAACCTTTTGTTGTATTTTGTTTTTTACGTATATTTTTACGGTTGTGCTTAAAGTATAGCAAGTTGTATGTGTCTGTCAATGGTCTGTCACAGGCATTACGCATGGTGGAGTGGCGCGCGATTGCGGCTAAAGCCGTCGACGTAGCGCCGTTGTCGAGCGACTATGGCTTGGTGTTGCGGCGCCGGCGTATCGACTTCGACCGGAATGCGTATCGGCTCGAGAACCTGTATGGGCACTGGAACGGGTGTGGGCTCCGGTGGTGTCAGGACGGTACTGACGATTTCTAGCGGCTTATGGTCGGCGATCGCGATAACAGAGCTGATGGGTCGGTCGGCAATATCACTGGCTTCTTTCCAGATTAGTTTGGCATCCGCCAGCTTGGCCATCCGCTCGGCCCGGATCGCAGCGTCCTGTTCGAGAAGCAGGTTGATCTTGCTGAGTTTGCGCGAACCCCGGCGGCGGTTCGACTGCGCAGTCAGTGTCGTATGAGTGCCAGCGGGCTGAGCCAGCTGCTGCGCAGCCTGCTTGGGCACGGGTGCTTCTCGGTGGCCGCGGTTAGCCAGCCAGATCAGTACAATACCCACTTGATACATAACAATCATCGGGCCGGCCAGCATCACCTGGTCGACGACGTTGGGCGTCGGATTCATGATGACCGCCAAGATAAATGCCGCCAGCACAAACCACCGCTCACCCTTGATGAGGGTTCGTGGTTTGATGCGTTTGATGCGGTTAATGAATAAAAGAATAAGCGGAATTTGAAACAATAAGGCGGCGCCAAACATATAGAGCGTGACGAAGCTCATGTACGATTGGACGGCAATCAGCGGCTGGATCTCGGTGTTGGTCGAGAATTGGTGGAACAAAAAGTGCAGCGTGGCCGGCAGCCCGGCGTAATAGCCAAAGGCCATACCAGCGACCGCTAACAGCGCAGAGATAGTACTGCCGGCCAGGGCGAAGCGCAGCGATTTGCCGCCCATCAGCGGTTCGAAGTACTTCAGGATCTGATAAATGATAATTGGCAGGCTACACACAATACCCGTGTAAATACATACACGGAATAAGAAATCCAAGCCACCCCCTGGAGTTGTATAAATAAGATGTTGGCCGGCGGCTGGTTTGAGCAAGAACCCAACAATGGTGTGTTGGACGAAGTAAGCGCCAGTACCGAAGGCTACAATGGAAACGGCGACAATGGTTAGCCGCCGCTTTAGTTCCTTAAAATGCTCGAGAAAGGGAAGTTTCTGGTCCGGTTTAGGAAGCGATGTTGCTTCGATTCTCGTTGTTTTTTTCATCTTTTTTGTCATCGTTGCTCAAACCCTTGCGTAACTCGCGTGCTGACTCTCCAAGACTGCGTGATAATTCTGGAAGTTTTTTGCTTCCGAAAAGTATCAACACGATCGCCAGGATAATCAGGAGTTGCGGAGCACCTAAGTCCAAAAAGGCAAACTGTGAAATCATAGTTTTCCTAACCTTACTTTATTACTTGCTATCAGCATAATTATGATATCATAAGAACTATCAATATAGGAAATAAAAAGCATAATAAATATACCAAGACATGAAAAATTACTATTTTGCATCAACCTACGGTAGCGGCAGCTACAACAACTCCACCTACAATGGTACAGCGAGCACCTCAACGGGCGCTGACGGCACTACCGGTGTAACCGGCGTATTGGCCAATACTGGATTCGATGTCATTATTGCCGTCACCTTGGCCTGTCTGATAATCTTTATCGCCTTGCTCGTCCGGTTTTGGCGCCGCAAGCCCGGACACAACAGTGTGCAGCCCGCCGAAGCGGCTCCCAAAAACTCAACAGCTCTATAAAGCTTGTGGTTCGCAATATTATATTGCGTAATATATTGAGCGGGTATATACTAACTCTGAAATGAGTGTATTCAAGCGTAACAACAGTTCTGACGATCCAATTCCAGAGGATTTGAAGCCATACTATGAGGGTAAATCCAATAGTTGGAAGCGCTGGCTCGGCCCGGTTCTGCGCGGGCTTGTCCTATTAGCTGTATTGGCACTGCTGGTATGGGGTGGTATCTGGGGCGTCAGTAAGATCATCCACCGCAACGATGACACCAGCAAAAGCACGGCATCTACTGCCAGCTCCAGCAACGACGACAGTGGTAGCAAGAGCGCTACGCCTGCGCCAACCTCGAAGTCTCCGACTCCAACACCCGCTACTACACCAACAACCCCCACGCCTCCCACTACGACCAGCCCAACTCCTACTCCAGCAGTGACTCCGCCAACGGCGCAGGCTGCTGCTAACCCTGACGCACTTGCCAATACTGGCCCAGGCGAAGTTATTGCCGCCTTTGTCGCTACAGTCGTCCTGGCGACGGTCGGCTTCTACTTCATAAAAGCGTACCAGCTGACTGCCAGTCAAAAGTAATCAGCACTGTAGTACTACTAAACAAAAAGACCCCTCGCTGAAGGGGTCTTTTACATATCAGGGACTAAGCCTGCTGCGTAAAGTAGTTGATCTCGTTGACGATATCAAGTAGCGCTTGGGCGCGCTCTTTTTCATTGCTGATTTTTTGAGCCGCTTCGTAAGCGACTTTGATCAGATTGTGGTTGTCGGATGCCTGGATCATCATCATGGTGGTGCGGAATTGCTCTTCGGGAGTCTGATTCAGCTGGCTGACAAGCGGGGTGAGGGCTTGCAGGGCTTCATGTTTGATGTCGAGCAAGTCATTCGTGCCTGGGGCGGCAACGGCAGCCGGTGCCAAACCGGCATCCTGTGGCAGTGGGGTAGGGGCGATGCCCTGTACAGGGGCGTCGGTTGCGGGGCTGAGGCTCGGCAGGTCTGTCGGAGCAGGCGCTCCGAGGCTGACGGTCGGTGCAATTGTATTTGGTTCAGGCGCGCTCATAAATGTGCCCAACGTGCCGCCGCCAGAGTTATTGTCTTGTCCGGCGCTGCCCCGGTCGTTGGCAAATGCTTCAGCCGACGCTGCGATGTCGTCGTGTGCGCCGCCCATCGGATCGTCCTGTTGTTGATTATTATCACTGTGCCCAAACATAATATCGCCCCCCGGAGATGTGCATCAGCCCGATCGCTGCAATGCACTAAAGTTTTAAATCGTATACAATACTTAATATACCAAAAAAACCGACTAAGCAATAGAACTTTCAGGGGAGGCGAGATGCTTGATGACCTCAAAATGATCCATGACAGGGACAAGGATGACGCCCTGGGTGTCGCCGAGAAGCAATGGCAGCAGCTGAGCTACCATTATGACGTCCAGGTGCCGCAGTTCAGTGATATCCGCAATGTCGTGCTGGCAGGCATGGGCGGTTCGGCCTTTCCGGGGGTGTTTTTGCGCACCTGGCCTGGGCTGAACCTGCCGTTTGAGATCGTTCGGGATTATGAACTACCGACTTACGTTGATAAGCACACACTATTTATTTCCTCGAGTTACTCCGGTAATACCGAGGAAACGCTGGCCGCCTTGGCC
>DHXQ01000028.1:45466-47860 GCA_002413755.1 Candidatus Saccharibacteria bacterium UBA5152
GGCATCCAGCCGCGGATGTGCTCGTTTTATATCTGGGGTGCACTGGTGCAACTGCTCGATCCGCTCGGCATCGTGCCGGCAGGCTCGACGGCTGAGATGACCGCTGCCGGTGAGTGGCTGAAGGGTCAGCTGGCTGACTGGCGTCCCGACTCGCCAACCGTCCGCAACCCCGCCAAGCAATTGGCGCAGGAGCTGATGGGCCAATCGCTGGTCGTCTACAGTGGTCCGAAGCTGCTACCGGTGGCCAATAAATGGAAGATCTGCACTAACGAAAACGCCAAAAACATCGCCTGGACCAACCAATTCCCGGAGTACAATCATAACGAATTCATCGGTTGGAGCGGCCACCCGGTCGATAAGCCCTACGCCATCGTCGAGATCCGTAGCAACCTGGAGCATGAGCGCGTCCAGAAACGCTTCGCGATCAGCGAACGCCTGCTGTCCGGCAAGCGTCCGGCCCCGCATGTCGTCGTACCACAGGGTGAGACGCTGCTGCAACAGATCATCTGGACCGCCAACTACGCCGACTTTGTCAGCCTCTATCTGGCATTATTGAATGGCATCGACCCCTCACCAGTCGGGCTGGTTGAGAAGCTCAAAGTTGAGCTCAACGCCTAATCTCCGTCGCGGCTGTTTTTTTGTCGGATAGCACACCTCTTTTCCGCAAAATCGAAAAGTAACCAGAAGGTTACTTCATGTCCTCTGTTATCGTGTAACTTTCTAGTTACATCCCGGGAAATGGCAAAAAGACAGGTAACTTCCAGGCAGTAATCATAAGCTTTATCTAAGACAAGGCTTGCTATAATGTAACCGTATGGTAGAGATTAAAAGGCAGTGGCCACATCTGAGCGGCACGCTCATACTCTCGTCACTGATGTGTGTCGTTCTGTTTCTGGTTGGCGTCGTCATCAACCATAGCTACGGCTACACCTTCATGGTTTGGAATTTATTTTTAGCCTGGCTACCCCTGTTATTCATGGTTTGGCTCCGCAAAATGCTGAAACACAAACGCTGGTCGAGCTGGCAGGGAATCGCCCTCAGCGTGCTCTGGCTGGGCTTCCTGCCCAATAGCTTTTATATCGTGACCGATTATATCCATCTGGCCGATGTGGCCAGTACCGATATTTTGTACGACGCTGTCATGCTGACAGCCTTCGTAATCACCGGGCTGGTGCTCGGTTTCGCCAGCTTGTATCTGTTCCACATGGAGCTGCGCAAGCGTTTGCCAATGCGCACCGCCAGCCGCCTGATCGGCTTGATTCTGCTGCTCTGCAGCTTCGCGATCTACCTCGGCCGCGACCTGCGCTGGAATACCTGGGATCTGTTCCTGAATCCAGCCGGTATCTTGTTTGACGTCTCCGACCGCCTGATTTCGCCGACCGACCATCCGCAGATGTACCTGACGACCATCTCGTTCTTTGTGCTGCTCGGCGTCTGCTATATGATCACCCTCCACGTCGTGCAAACGGTGCAGATCACCTCCAGTCGCAAGATCGAACAAAAATAGCTACCGCTGCTGCCACGACCTCTGTTATAATGTAGATAATGAAACCAGAACTCGAGCGGGCGATTGCCCAGTGTGTCCAGGAATTGTATGCCGCCTCCGTGACGATTGATTTGTCGCGCCCCGAGGAAAAGTTCGGCGACTACGCGACAAATGTCGCGCTGCAGCTCGCCAAACAGGTCGGCAAACCGCCGCGCGAAATTGCCGAAGCCCTGGCGGCCAAATTGCAGGAGAACCTGGCTGAGACGATCAGCAAAGTCGAAGTCGCCGGCCCGGGCTTCCTTAACCTGACACTCACTGACACCGCGCTGCAGGCATTAGCAGCTACGCCGCCCGCCCCGGTCCTGAGCGGACAGACCATCATCGCCGAATATTCCGACCCGAACCCTTTCAAGCCGCTGCACGCCGGCCACCTGTACACCACGCTGGTCGGCGACACAATATCGCGGCTCCTCGAGCACGCCGGTGCTAAGGTCGTACGTATGAATTACGGCGGCGACGTCGGACTGCACGTCGGCAAAAGTATGTGGGCCATCATCCGCGACCTCGGCGGGGAACTGCCACATAATCTGGGTAAAGTAGCTGCCCACGAACGCCCGACCTGGCTTGGTGCCCGCTATGTCGAAGGCAATACAGCTTACGAAACTGACGAGACAGCCAAGGCAGAGATTGTCGAAACGAATCGCCGGGTCTACCAGCTGCACGCCGATAACGACCACGATTCACCGTTCGCCCAAGTCTATTGGCAAACCCGCCAGTGGAGTTACGACTACTTCGCCACGCTATATGACCAACTCCAGGTTAAGCCTTTTGACCGCTACGTTCCCGAGAGCGAGGTCACGCCACTCGGGCTGGCAACCGTGCGGGAGCAGCTGGCCAAGGGTGTCTAC
>DHXQ01000016.1:0-170 GCA_002413755.1 Candidatus Saccharibacteria bacterium UBA5152
CAATTCCGACAGGACCTCAGCCCTGTCGCGACCACCAATTTCCGCGGCCACAACACCATGTTTGGTATGCCGCGTACTGACCGCAGCCGCCACTTATACATCATTGGTCAGACTGGTGTCGGTAAATCTGGTCTGCTCGAGCTACTAACGATATCCGATATCTACAGTCC
>DHXQ01000016.1:417-1410 GCA_002413755.1 Candidatus Saccharibacteria bacterium UBA5152
CCGCCTCGGAACTGATTGGAGTATTAAAGCGGATGTTCGAGAGCTGGGGGCCGCGCCTGGAGTACATCTTGCGCTACAGCTTGCTGGCGCTGCTGGATTACCCGAATGCGACGATGCTCGACATTACCCGGATACTGACGGAAAAGAAATTCCGCCAAGATGTTATGCGCTACGTCCAGGACCCCGTCGTCCGCAATTTTTGGAATATCGAATTCGCCAGCTGGAATGACAAATTTGCGGCTGAGGCTGTGGCACCAGTGCTTAACAAGGTCGGTGCGTTTGTGGCGAACCCACTGGTGCGCAACATAATCGGCCAGCCGAAGAGCAGTTTTAACGTCCGCCAGATCATGGATGAAGGTAAAATCCTGTTGGTCAACTTGTCCCGCGGGCTTCTCGGTGAGGACAACGCGGCGCTGCTCGGGTCCCTACTGGTGACCAAGATCCAGCTGGCTGCCATGAGCCGGGCCGATATGCCGGCCGATCAACGTACACCATTCTATCTGTATGTCGACGAATTCCAGAACTTCGCCACTGATTCATTTGCTACTATTTTATCCGAAGCCCGTAAATACGGGCTCAACCTGACTGTGGCCAACCAGTATACAGCTCAGATGGCCGTCGAAGTGAAGGATGCGGTGTTTGGTAACGTCGGTTCGATCATTGCTTTTCGGATGGGTGCCGACGATGCCCGGGTGATGCTGCGCTACTTTGAGCCAGCCTTCGAAGAGTATGACCTGGTGCATATGCACAACCGGCACTTTGTAATTAGCATGACCATCGAGGGCGAAAAGACACCGGCCTTCTCATCAATCAGCTTGAACCTGCCGTCACTGCAGACTGATTACAGTGCGGCAATCGTTGAGAACAGCCATCGGCTGTATGCCTCTTCGCTGGAGAGCGTGGAACGCTATGTTAATGACCGCTACTCAGCCCAAGATTTCGGCCGGCCGTTGAATAGCTCCGGGCCTTCAGGGCCCAGGCCACCTATGCAGC
>DHXQ01000016.1:1705-14995 GCA_002413755.1 Candidatus Saccharibacteria bacterium UBA5152
TTACCGCGACACCAGATGCTGATCCGGCCAAGCCTAAGCGTAAACGTGTCCGCAAGCGCAAGCGCAAGCCGACGAGTGATACGGGTGCCGCCGAACATACTGAACCCCATGAGCCACGCGATAATCGCACACACGAGGCTACCAAACCACCTGACAAAAACCTTAAAACCAACCAGCCAGAAAACCCAAAAGGTGACATAATTGAACAAGAAATTGTCATAAGATAGTGCAAAGGTAGTCGATAGATAAAATTCCAGCATGGCAGTATCAGGACCCGCAAAATCAAAAAAACGTATTCCGCTCAGTAGTGTAGCACTGCTGTTGATTGGTACCGCCATGATAGGGCAGGTACTCGGATTTTTGCGTACCAAACTGATCAACGCCAACTTCGATAATCCCCACACGCCCCTGGCCGAGCGCGCCGGCGTCTACTTCGCAGCCTTCAACATTCCCGACCTGTTCTTCTATACCATAGCGGCCGGCGCGCTCGGCGTGGCCTTCATGCCGTACCTGGCAGACCACCTGCACAAGGGTGACAAGCGTGGTATGTGGCAGCTGTCGGCTAGTCTGATGAACCTGCTGGCACTACTGATGTTGGGAGTGGGACTGGTTATCCTGATCTTTGCTCATCCGCTGATTAATCTAGTCGCCCCTGGCCTGACCATCGACCAGAAGGACAATGCGGCCACACTGATGCGCTTCCTGGCGCTCAACCCATTCCTTTTCACGATATCCGGCATTATGACCGCGGCCCAACAGACGATTGGGCGGTTCTTTTTTTATGCGATCGCTCCCCTGTTCTACAACATGAGTATCATCGCCGGTATTTATATCTTTAAGGGTACGTCGGTCGGTATCGTCGGCCTGGGTATCGGTGCGTTGGTAGGAGGCATATTGCAGCTGATAATCGTATCGCTTGGCCTCATCGGCACTGATTTTCATTGGCACCCCAAGATTATGTGGCGCAACCGTGATTTCCAGGCTATGCTACGCCAGTTGCCTCCGCGGTCGCTGGACCAGGGTATTGACCAGATTCAGAGTGTCACGGACACTCGGTTCGCTTCGAACGTGGCCGGTGCAACTGGTATTAGTAACTACAACAATGCCTACGTGCTCCATACGGCTCCGATTTTACTGCTCGGTACTGCGATCTCGACCGCGGTGTTCCCACGGCTCAACGAGCGGCTCAGTCAGGGTAGGCCTGATCTGTTCCGCCGGGACTTTTTGAGGACACTGCGGCTAATCATGTGGCTGACAGCGCCAGTGATAGTTATTTCATTCTTTGCCCGTGGTTATTTGGCTCGCCTGATCTTTAGCCAGAACGCACCGGAAATTGCCTTGGTGTTTGGGTTTCTGGTGGCGGCAATCTTCTTCCGGACCATCTATACGCTGGTATCGCGCTGGTTTTATTCACAAAAAGATACGATTACTCCGCTGCTGGTGTCGGTATTTACCATCTTCCTGAACGTCATGCTGGCATATCTATTGTCCCGGCCAACGGCCTATGGTGTGGCCGGCTTGGCATTCGCCCAGTCGTTGGTGGCGACTGTAGAAGTTTCGATACTGTTTTTTATTATGGCCAGGCGAGACCGCAAGCTGATCGACCTGACGTTCATCGGGGCGGTCGCCAAGATTATATCAGTGACTGGGTTTAGCATTGTGGCGGCGTATGCAACAATTACACTCTATCCGTTAGGTATCAACGACCGCGGTCTGGCCGTGCTGGGAACTAAACTGGCACTATTGTCGGCCGTGACATTTGGGGTCCATATTGCCATTTCGGCAATATTTGACCTGGACGAAGTGCGCCCAATCCTCAAGCGGATTCGCAAGATAATTTATAAGCCCGTCGGTCAGCCCTACTAGGATATAAAACCACAACATAAGTAATAGCGGTTTGTCTTGCCATATCGTCAAGATTTGTAATACTGATAGCAGGCGGGATTATACTTTATAAATATAGATAGATAATGCTTAAACGTACCCCACTTATACTTTTTAGAGTTTTGTTATCCAGTGTTGCGCTCTTCGTTGTATTAAGCGTCGGCATTCCCGGAGTCCATGGCAACAAGTTTATCGGCGCTGCTTCGGCCGATGCCGTCGGCTGTGACGCATCATCACTCGATACGGCAGCCAGCACCTACGGCAAGGCTACTCAGACGGTTGTGGCCAACAGTGCTGGCACGTACCGTGTCTGGAGCCGCATCGATTCACCGAGTTCCGACGCCAACTCATATTACTTGCAGATCGACAACGGCTGTCCGATTGTGGTCGGGGACTCCGCCCAAACTCCTGTAAATAACTGGACCTGGATAAATTATCAAAATGCCGACACGGCGTCGACGATCGATGTTAGCCTAACCGCTGGATCGCACACCTTCACTTACGTCGGCCGCGAAACTGGTGTTGTTGTCGATAAGATCCTGGCGTTAGCTGACACGGCATGCGTGCCCACCGGTACGGGCGACAACTGTGCGATCGTCGATACGACGGCACCTCTGGTCTCGATTGTATCGCCGACTCCGGATTTCCAGATGCAGGGAAGTGTCGACGTGCAGGCCACAGTCTACGACCTATCTGCCATCACCAAAGTCGAATTCTATGTCGATGGTAACCTGCAATCCACCGTGGGTGTCAGTGGAAGCTACAGCTTTGCCTGGGATTCGACTAGCGTGCCGAACGGCTCACATAGCTTCCAGATCAAAGCCTACGACGATGCTGTGCCGAGCAATGTCGGCAGCAGTTCGGCAGTGTCCGTCAATGTCAATAATCCACCGGCCGTCGGGGCTCTCGATGTCCAGAGTTCGCTCATTCTCGACAAATCGACAGTTTCTGTCGGTGATGTTATCTCGGCAACGGCGATATATAAGAACAATTCTGATTTCTCCGTAACAGTTGACGACATCATGCTGTCGGCTCGCCTTCCAATCGGTGACAATCCGATGCAGCAGGATTACTTCAAATCCACCGACAATGGGCCATACACCGTGGCACCAGGCCAGACAATTGAAATTGGTGGAGCTCATATTATTAGTACAGATGAGCCATCCGGCCAGTACTGGGCGCACGCTGAATATATTGATACGGCAGGCAATGTGCATGCCGACGCCACAGAGACCAGCTTTACAGTCCTGGCACCCGATACGACTGCGCCAGCCATCACGCTGACCGCTCCGGTAACGGGGACGACTGTTCACGAAGGCGACGTGGTTGATGCGTCTGCTGATGCCAGTGACGACGTCGCAGTCTCGAAGGTCGAAGCCTATGTCAATGGAGTTCTCGCGCCAGTGCAACTGACGAGTCCTTACCACTACCTATGGGACACGACTAACGTCGCTGCCGGCAACTACGATATCACATTCAAGGCGTATGACGCTGCCGGCAACACAACCTTATCTAGTGCTTCAACGATCACCGTATTGCCACCACCTGACACGACCCAACCCACAGTCTCCATTACGAAACCTGATCTGAACGTCGATATTCGGGTGGGCGATACCAGCACAATCAGTGCCTCGGCCAGCGATGATGTTGGAGTTAGCTCGGTCGAGATATATGTTGATGGTAATCTACTCACCACGCTGACTACCTCCCCGTATAACTACGATTGGGATACGACTGGCGTCACCGTCGGCGACCACTCTATCACCGCCAAGGCCTATGACGCTGCCGGCAATTCTAAGACGAGCATTGCCCGGTCTGTCAATATCGTGCCTCAGCCGGATACTATCAAGCCTACGGTGGCGGTTACGGCGCCAATTGCCGACGCCTCGATCATAGGTGGTGACGACGTTGCTATTACGATTGACGCCGCTGACAACGTGGCCGTAACCGCCGTCGAGATCTTCGTCGACGGTCAGCCAAGGTCAGAAGTTCTGAGCGCGCCGTACACCTTAACCTGGAACACGGCCAGCTCGAGCATCGGTGATCACGCGATTAGCGCTGCTGCCGTCGACGCTGCCGGTAATATTGGCCAAACTGCACCGCTGCCTGTGCACGTTGTGCCACCACCTGACATTACCAAGCCGGCGGTCTCAATTTCGGCTCCCGCCGACGGTACCTCGGTTGTCGTCACAAACACGGTTTCGATCACTGCTGACGCCAGTGATGACGTCGGAGTTGCAGCTGTCGAATTCTATGTCGACGGTAACCTTCAATCAACCGTCACCGATGCGCCCTACACCTATGTATGGGATACGACTGGCGCTACTGTTGGTAACCATTCGATCACCGCCAAGGCCTACGATGCCACCGAAAATGAGACTGATGCCTCTGCGGTCACGGTGAACGTGTTGCCACCGCCTGACACCACCAAGCCAACACTGGCACTGTTAACACCAGTCGATAATTCGTCGATTATCATTGGCAATCTCGTCGACATTACGACAGATGCCTCCGACAACGTCGGTGTCACGAAGGTCGAGTTCTACATCGACGGTTCGCCACGCTCCGAAACAGAGACCGCACCTTATTCACTTACCTGGAATACTATCGGCACTGACCTTGGGCCGCACACGATTACAATTAAGGCCTACGATGCTGCCGGCAACGTCGGTGAATTATCGGCCACCATCACTATTATCCCTGTGCCTGACACGACTGCTCCAACTGCCGCTATCACTGCGCCAGATACCGACACCTCGACAATTATTGGTACGCCGTTGACCATCACTGCCGACGCCAGCGATGACTTTGCAGTTACTAAAGTCGAAATATCCATCGATGGCGATCTCAAGGCTACCTTGACGGACAGCCCGTACAGCTACACTTGGGATACGACTGACGTTGCACTCGGTACGCACACCATAGCTGTGCAGGCCTACGATGCTGCTGGCAATACCAAAACGGCTTCGCGCACAACTACGGTCATACCGGTGCCGGACACGGCCAACCCAACGGTTTCGATTGCCGACCCAGATGACGGCATCGAGATCATAACGGGCACTAACTCCTTTGTGAACATTGACGCGGCAGACAATTTCGGTGTGGTTAAGGTTGAGCTGTCGATTGATGACACAGTGGTGTCTACGCTGACTGCGGATCCCTACACCTACGATTGGGACACAACTGGCCTGAGCCTCGGCGCCCACACGCTGCTGGCCAAGGCCTACGATGCTGCCGGCAATGTTGGCCAGTCGTCGGTAGTGAACTTCACGATTGTACCGCCGTCTGACACGGCCGCTCCGAGTGTTGCAATTACGGCGCCATCTGACGGGTCGAGCACCATTATTGGTGACGATGTCGCGATCACCGCTACAGCTAGTGACAACGTCGGTGTTAGTAAAGTTGAATTCTTTGTCGATGGTGCTCCGCGATCCGAGACGGCGGCTGAACCGTACGCTCTCACCTGGAACACGGTCGGCACGAGCCTCGGCGCTCACACCATCATGGTGCGAGCCTCGGATGCTGCCGGTAACGCCTCGCAGACAACTACCACCGTCAACATCATTCCGGTGCCGGACACGACGAAACCAAACATTTCGGTCACCAGTCCGTCCGCTGGCGCGAATATTATAACTGGCGACACCACAGCCATCGCGCTCGACGCCTCAGACGACTTCGGTGTCACCAAGGTCGAAGTCTTGGTTGATGGCGCGCTTGAGGCCACACTAACTGATTCTCCATACAGCTACACCTGGGATACGACTGGCGCGGAGCTGGGCGACCACGTCATTACTGCCAGCGCCTATGACGCTGCTGGCAACGTCGGCCAAGCATCGTCGGTGACGGTCACAATTGTGCCTCCACCTGATGTTACCAAGCCTGTCGTGGCAATCGCTACCCCAACTGACGGTGCGAACATCGTCACCGGTGATGATATTGCCATCACTGCCGACGCCAGCGACAATGTCGGTGTCAGTAAACTCGAAATTTTCGTCGACGGCTTGCCACGGTCGGAAATGCAAACCGCTCCATACGCCATGACATGGGGTACCGTGGGTACGAGCCTGGGTGCACACACCATCATGGTACGAGCTTCAGATGCGGCCGGTAATAGTGATACTTCAACGGTAACAATTAACATCGTACCGCCCCCTGACACCACCAGTCCAACTGTCTCAGTCACGAGCCCGTCATCAGATGCAAACATCGTAACTGGTACCACATCGGCTATTGCGCTCGCTGCCAGCGACAACGTCGGCGTCACGAGTGTTGAGCTTTCGATCGACGGATCGCAGACTGCTACCATGACGACGAGCCCGTACACCTATTCCTGGGACACTACAGGCTTTAACCTCGGCACCCACACGCTGCTGGCCAAGGCTTACGACGCTGCCGGCAATGTTGGCGAGTCGTCGTCGGTAACACTTACTATTGTGCCCGTGCCTGACACTACCAAGCCCACGGCGTCAATCACAGCGCCGGTTGCTGGTGCAAATATTGGCCAAGGTGATAGTGCCGCAATTACCGCCAACGCCAGCGACAATGTGGGAGTTACTCAAGTGGAAGTCTTCATCGACGGCACATCAAAGTCAGTCCTCCAGTCGGCTCCGTATACCTATACCTGGAGCACTTCAACCGCCACTAGCTTAGGTACCCACACTATCCTGGTACGTGCTTCTGATGCCGCCGGTAATACGTCTGACTCCACTGTTATCATTAACATCGTACCGCCGCCAGACCTGACAGCGCCAAGTGCGGCCATTACCACCCCGGCCGCCAATGCCTCGATCATCGTCGGTACGGCCGTGCCGATCGATGTCACAGCGACAGACGATATCGGTGTTACCAAAGTTGATTTCCAAGTCGACGCTGCTACAAAGAATTCTGATACGACCAGCCCATACAGTTACACTTGGGATTCAACCGGCGCGTCCATAGGCACCCATACATTGGGCGTTATAGTCTACGACGCGGCTGGCAATACGACACTCGTACCAGTATCGGTTAACATTGTGCCCGTGCCTGACACTACCAAGCCAACCGTTTCGGTGACCAGCCCAGCCTCCGGCTCAAGTATTGTGACTGGTGCCAGTTCAGCTATTACCTTGAGCGCAGCTGACGACACTGCTGTCACCAAGGTCGAACTGTCGATCGATGGCACACTCAAAACAACACTGACCACAGCCCCATACGCCTACACCTGGGATACCACTGGCACCAGCCTTGGCACACATAGCATCACCGCCAAGGCTTACGATGCTGCCGGCAATACCCAAGTCAGTACCGCGGTATCAGTCACCATTGTGCCGCCGCCCGACACCACCAAGCCCACTATCACCATCACGGCCCCAACAGCCGGGTCAAACATCGCTCAGGGTAATAATGTCACGATCAATGCAGCGGCCAGCGACGACGTCGGCGTTACTTTACTGGCATTTAGTATCGATGGCCAACCGCGCTCCGAAATGCAAAGCGCACCATACACACTGGTTTGGAACACCATTGGTTCAGCACTCGGTTCGCACACGATCACTGCCCGGGCAACCGATGCGGCTGGTAACTACAGTGACTCGACCGTAACAATCAACATTGTCACACCGCCCGACACCACCGCACCAACCGTCGTGGTAACGGCACCAGCAGCTAACGCCAATGTCATCACTACAACGACGATTCCGCTCAGCGCTACCGCCAGCGACAACGTCGGTGTCAGCAAAGTCGAGTTCTACGTCGATGGTACACTCAAGGGCACCTCCACTACCTCCCCATACAGCTATTCATGGAACACAACTGGCGCGACGGTCGCCAGTCACACGGTCACTGCCAAAGCTTACGATGCTGCCGGCAATACCACGACCACTGCTGGGACGCCGATAACAATTACTGACCCTGGTGGCACAGGACTTCAAGCGACGTACTACAACAACATGGACCTCACCGGCACGACGTTTAGCCGGCTCGATCAGACGGTCAACTTCGACTGGAGTACCGGTAGCCCGAATGCTGCTATCGACGCTGATACCTTCAGCGCCCGCTGGACCGGTTTCGTGAAGCCAACGACTACCGAAACCTACACCTTCTTGACCCAAACTGACGAAGGCGTCCGGCTGTGGGTGAACGGTGTGCTGGTGATTGATAACTGGACCGCTCACATTGCTACGCTTAACCGGGGCACGATTAACCTGACGGCTAATACGAAGTACAGCATCAAGCTGGAATACTACGAAAATACCGGCGTGGCGGTTTCCAAGCTCTTCTGGTCGGCTCCAACCGTACCACAAGGTATCATCCCCAGACCACTGCTCTACGCGAACTAAACCTGGCCTTGAGAGCTATTGCTCGCGGGTGATAAAGGCTAATTCGTAGCCTGGGAATCCGTGAGGAGCAAGCTGGGTTGAGGCATATGGACGTGGCGGTGGGAGGTCGACCGCGTCTAGCCCAATCGATGCCGGTGTCTGGTCCGCAAACCAGTCTAGTACGTCCGAGGTCGCGTGCCTCGTGGCTACTCGGGCGATCTCGATGACTGAGCGGACTGCTTTCCAGTCTGTCTTGTAGGGGAAGATCTCGATCACTTTGGCTTGCTCGTCCTGTAAGATGCCTGACGCGTCATTGAGAGTAAGAGATATGGAACTCATAGCGTCACCATCTGGATGATATCCAACTTCAACCACTTCAAAGGCGAGGGAACTCCAACTTGTCGGTGCTAGGCTGCGCGTAAGCCGGTCAAGAAATTTCGCCTCAGTCTGCCATGGTTTTGGCGCCCTTGAAATAGCTTTATGTTTCACCTTTTGAGATAGTGCATCGTTTATGTCACTCTCACTGGCGATGACGATTGCAAGCGATGCTACAGATCTAGCAGTTACGCCAGACTCTGGAAATACATCCCGAGCCTGTCTGGCGAAAGATAGGGCCTGAATACTGTCTGGGGTTAATGGCCGCCGCACCTGTATGTTGTACATGGCAAATACTCTAACATATTATAAATACTCACACAATAGCCTTACCTCTGTTATAATAGTGCTCAATGGACCAAACACTTATTCGGAACTTCTGTATTATTGCGCATATCGACCACGGCAAGTCGACGCTGGCTGACCGCCTGATGGAAATGACCGGCACCGTCGAGAAGCGCAATATGAAAGCCCAGCTGCTCGACCGGATGGATTTGGAGCGTGAAAAGGGAATCACCATCAAACTGGCACCGGTCCGCATGGAGTACAAGAGTCACGAGCTAAACCTGATCGACACACCGGGCCACGTCGACTTCAGCTACGAAGTCTCGCGCTCGCTGGAGGCCTGTGAGGGCGCCTTGCTTGTCGTGGATGCAACCCAAGGGATTCAGGCCCAAACCCTCGCCAACGTCTATTTGGCAATCGCGGCAGATCTGACAATTATCCCTGTTTTAAATAAGATAGATCTGCCAGCCGCCGATGTCGAGCGGGTGAGCGCGGAGATTATCAGCTTGCTGGGCTGCGCCCGCGAAGATATCCTGGAGATCTCCGCCAAAACTGGCGTCGGCGTCGATGCGGTGCTCGAGCGCGTCGTGAAAGATATCCCTGATCCAACTAAGCGCGACGACATCGAACTCGTTGGCGGCGAACAAACCCGCGCCCTGATATTCGATAGTTACTACGACGATTACCGCGGCGTCATTCTATACGTCCGCATCTTTGGCGGCGAGATTGCCAAGAATGCCCAGATAAAGATGCTCAACACCAGCGCCCAAGGCATTGCCCTGGAAGTTGGTGCCCTCAAGCCCGACATGACGCCGGGCAAGACCCTGGAGTCCGGCGAAATCGGCTACATCGTCACCAATCTGAAGACGACTCGCGATGCCAAAGTCGGCGACACCATCACCCTGGTGGCGAATCCAGCCAGCGAACCACTGCCCGGTTACAAAAACGTGCAACCGTTCGTCTACGCCGGCTTCTTCCCAGAGAGCAACGAGTATTACAACGAGCTCAAGGAGGCGATCGAAAAGCTGTCATTGAGCGACTCGGCGCTGCAGTACGAGCCCGAAAACTCACCGGTGCTCGGTTTCGGCGTCCGGATTGGCTTCCTGGGGCTGCTACACATGGACATCATCCGCGAGCGCCTGGAGCGCGAATACAACCTCGAGCTGGTGGTTACCAACCCATCGACCGATTACCAGATCAGCCTCAATAACGGTGACGAAATCGACATCAAATCCGCCAGCGACTTACCCGACCCGGCGCGCATTAAAGAGATCCGCGAGCCCTGGATCAAGGGTGAAATCGTCGTGCCGCAGGACTATGTCGGCGCGGTGATCCAGCTGATCTCCACCAAACGCGGGATACACAAAAACTTGAGCTATGTCGACGCCCGGGCACTGGTCAGCTTCGAGGCGCCACTGGCGAATCTGCTGACCGACTTTTATGACCAGCTGAAGAGTATTACCAGCGGCTACGGCTCATTCAACTACGAACTCGACGATTACCGCGCCGAAGATCTGGTGCGGGTCGACTTCTATGTCGCCGGTGAAATCGTCGGCGCCCTCAGCGTCATGGCTCACCGCAGCGAATCGCAAGGCTTGGGCCGCGAAATTGTCGACAAGCTCAAAGAAGTGATCCCGCGCCAAAACTTCCAGGTCGCCCTGCAGGCCGCCATCGGCGGCAAATTCATCGCCCGGGCCGATCTCAGCGCTTACCGCAAAGACGTCACGACTGGCCTCTACGGTGGCGACGTGTCGCGCAAGAAGAAGGTCCTAGCCAAGCAGGCGAAGGGTAAGAAGCGTATGAAGCGCTTCGGTAAAGTTGATATTCCATCCGAGGCCTTTACGGTGATGCTCAAGCGTGATTAACAGAGGTATGATATAGTTTTACGATGGAACTACAATTACGAGAACTGGTCGAAAATTATAAAGTAAGCCAGGAGGCGAAGGATATTGTCGCACAGACACCAATAGTGCTCCTGGTAGGGATTAGCGGTGCCGGCAAGGATACGATCAAGCACCGCCTGCTTGAGACCGGCAGTTACCATCATATTGTCTCACATACCACTCGAGCCCCGCGTGAAAACGCTGGTGTTAGGGAGCGTGATGGCGTCGACTACTACTTTATTAGCAGAGAAGAGGCTGCCCGGATGCTACGTGAAGGTGCCTTCATCGAGGCCAAGACTTACAGTGGCAATCTTTACGGAACGAGTGTTACCGAAATTGTTCATGCCAATCAAGAGGGTAAGATCGCAATCACCGATATGGAAGTCCAGGGAGTTGCTGAGTATAAAGCCATTTCGCCAAAAGTTATTGCTGAGTTTATATTGCCACCAAATTTTGAGGAGTGGCAGCGCCGGCTCCACTCGCGTTATGGAGACCAGGGTGCAGACCCGGCAGATATAACGAAGCGTATGGATACGGCGATAGTTGAGCTTAAAGAAGCGCTGCAACAGGCGTATTACCACTTTATTGTCAACGAGGTACTAGAGGACGCGGTCAGTGCCGCCGATAAGATTGCCCACGATGACAACAGCTTCAATACGATCGACCGGAGTTTCAGCAAATGGGCCGAACAACTACTGATAGATCTGGAAAATCACGCTACTGCTCAGGGTAGGCGAATCAAAAAGGCTTAAATTACAGCACGCAGCATAAGCAAAATAAAATAAGCACTTGCATTATGAATTAAATCCGACATACTTATAGGCATAAATACCTTTAAAATGAGCTATAAGGCTATGAAAATCAAACATATAACATCGGTGACGCATATCAAAAAGGCGAGTACATTTCTGCTCGCGGTATTACTATTGGTCGGAGTCTTGTCAGCTCTCCCTGGTACGGCTTCGCTGACCGGTAAGGCTTCGGCAGCTTGTCTGGCGACTGCACCACCAACAACATATGGCCAGGTCACCCAAACCGTCAACGTTACCACTGCTGGCACGTACCGCGTCTGGAGCCGTATCAAAGCCCCCGACACAACCGCCAACTCCTACTACTTCCAAGCTGATGGTGGCTGCGCCTATAACGTCGGTGACTCAACGAGTATCCCAGCTAGCACCTGGACCTGGGTCAACTACCAGGACGGTACGACCAGCTCAACTGTCAATGTCACCCTGACCGCGGGTGCACACACCCTGACCTACACCGGCAAGGAAGCGAATGTCCAACTTGATAGAGTCTTGCTATTAACTGATTTGTCTTGTGTGCCAACAGGCACTGGCGATAACTGTGCGGTTAACGACACGACTTCTCCTTCGGTCGGTGTAGATTCACCCCTCGCTGGTGCAACTGTCTCTGGTACGGTCACGATTGCTGCCTCGGCGTCAGACGCATCTGGCGTAAAGCAAGTTGAATTCCTGATCGACAACGTCGTAGTCTCGACTGATACTACCTCGGCCTACAGCTATTCCTGGAACACGACAACTGCCACCAATGGAACGCATACGCTGACTGCTAGAGCCACGGATAATGCAAACAATGTGGGGACGAGTACGGCAGTGAGCGTGACTGTGAATAACACTGACTCGACTGCGCCGACTGTGACGTCCTTCACGGCAACTCCGGCAAGCGTTGTTGCCGGCGATACGGTCGCCATGGCAGCTACTGCCACCGACAACGTGGCTGTCACAAAAGTCGAATTCTACTCTGGCACGACCTTGCTGGGTACCGATACCACAGCGCCGTACAGCTATAACTGGGTAATAACCACCGGAAGTACTCTCGGTGCGCATGCTATGACGGCTAAAGCCTATGATGCCGCCGGCAATTCCAAATCTTCCCCTAATGTCACCGTCACCGTCAATCCGCCTCCCGACACGACTCTCCCGACGGTTAGCATTACTGCGCCTGTTGCCGGAGCCTCATATACCGTCGGCGCAACCGTTACGATCAATGCTACTGCCACCGACAATGTCGCTGTCGCCAAGGTTGAATTCTACGACGGTACCACACTGCTGAACTCTGATGCGGCTTCACCGTACACCTACGCCTGGAATACTACCGGTGCAGTGATTGCGACACATGCCCTGACAGCCAAAGCCTACGATACTTCTGGCAACGTCAAGGCTTCCGCTGCAGTCAGTATCACCATCGCTGCCCAAACAACAGGCAATGGCGATGTTAACCTTGACGGTCGCGTCAACGCCCTGGACCTCTCAGCCCTGATTTCACATGATGGTCAGAACTACCCAGCCGCTGACTTCAACAACGACGGTACCGTCGGCGCCGCCGACATGGCTATCCTGCTCGCTAAGTGGACCTGGTAATCGGTTAGGCGTATATGGCAAGAGACCGGAACAACTCCGGTCTCTTTTTTTCAAGCATGCCCCATATAGCCAGCGCGTCTAGCACTCTTGACCACTGACTGCTAA
The DNA here is from genome assembly GCA_002413755.1 of Candidatus Saccharibacteria bacterium UBA5152. GTDB lineage: Bacteria > Patescibacteriota > Saccharimonadia > Saccharimonadales > UBA4665 > UBA4665. The sequence continues at coordinate 14,918 of DHXQ01000016.1, forward strand.
TTCAGCTATAATGTTGCATAGAATGTAACCCATATTCATCATGACAGAACGCCAACAACAGATACTTTCAGCCATCAT
>DHXQ01000016.1:15293-21231 GCA_002413755.1 Candidatus Saccharibacteria bacterium UBA5152
GACAAGGGCTACCGTCTGTACGTTAACCGACTGTCTGAAATTGGTTCTGGCGAGACAGTCATACAATCGCCGCGTGGTGAGCGAGCTCTCAGCGCCCGCGTGCAGTCTGGCGGCATGCCCGAACAGACTATCCGCAGTGCCGTCGACACGCTCGTTGAATTGACACACAACCTTGGCATTGCTACCATCGGCAACCAGCTCTACATGAGTGGTCTATCCAACTTGTTTGGGCAGCCAGAGTTCATCCAAGCCGGCCAGGTCCAAGCGGTCGCCAGCTTACTCGATAACCTCGAGCCATGGCTCCGCGAAGCCGCCCCCAACCAGCCTCTCAGCGTCTACATTGGCCGCGAAAACCCGATTGGCCGGTCGGCTGGCTGTAGCCTGGTCATTAGCCGCTTCCGTAGCCCATTCAGCGACCGCAGCTACATCGGCACGCTTGGCCCCACCCGCCAAAGTTATAAAGACGTCATGTCGCTCGTCCGTCACGCCGGCGAAGAATTAGAGGAGGTCCTGTATGCCTAGTAAACACCACATAACCAACGACGAGCAGCCCAACGAAGAGATAATGACCCTGCAGCAACAAGTTGCCGACCTGACAGACGCTCTACAGCGCGAGCGAGCCGACGCTACCAACATCCGTCGCCGCCACGATGAGCAGATTGCCGGCCTCCGGAATGTTGTCAAGGCGAATGTCGTGCGCGATCTTTTGCCGGTCATAGATAACTTTGAACGGGCGCTGAAGCATGTGCCCAAAGAGCTCGAACACAATGATTACATCAAGGGTGTCCAAGGCGTCGTCAAGCAATTCGAAAAGACCTTGGCCGATGTTGGCGTGGAGCGCATCAAAACCGTTGGCGAGGTCTTTGATCCGACCTACCACGAAGCCGTGGCTATGGAGGAAGGCGATGGCCCCACCGAAGTCGTCAGTGAAGAACTCCAGGCTGGCTACACCATCGGCGACGAGGTCATCCGGCATGCCATGGTCAAGGTGAAGATGGCTTAAGCCATGACTGCCCCACCCACCGAAGCCGGCTCCCAGAGGTATGATGTCGAGCAGGGGGGTGAACTGATACAACAGCTTGTGTCATCCTATTTTACTGATCGTAGGGATTTTCACGGGCTACTCGGGCAGGACCAGCTTAGATTCATTGCCTCAGAGGCTATCCGAGTGACTTACGGAGCGAGCGGCGATCCGGCTGAGCATGAGTGGCAATTGAACGGAATGGTGGAATTTTTGACCTCCCTACAGTCTACAGAGCCAGCTGACTAACTCGATTAGCACTCTTGACATGTGAGTGCTAATTTTCTATGCTATAATTGTTTTAGCACTTCGATACGTGTAATGCTAAAGGATATTTATGCGCAAGATTGATCATATCCTCGGTGTCATTTTAGTTCTAGTCACACTAGCTTGTGTCGCTGGCGCTTGGGTTATGTCAGGGTGGCTTAGTTGGGGACATAGTAATGAATTCTTTCCCGAGAACGCCGATGCCGTATTTTATATATGGTATCTTATCCCTCTTGTGCTTGGAGTTATCTACGGATTATTTATATTTCTTACACGTTCAAGGAGAAAAGGAGAATAAATTATGGGCAAAATTATTGGAATCGACCTCGGTACAACTAACTCGGCTATGGCTGTCATGCAGTCCGGCAAGCCAGAAATCATCGCTAACAGCGAAGGTGCTCGCACCACGCCGTCAGTCGTTGCCGTCAACAAAAACGGCGAACGACTGGTTGGGCAGGTAGCTCGCCGCCAGCAGGTTACCAACAGCAAAAATACCATTTATGAAGTTAAGCGCCTGATCGGCCGCAATTTCAACGACAAAGAAGTCCAGCGCGACCTAAAGCTGATGGGCTACGAAATCGTCAAGTCCGGCAACGGCGTCAAGGTCAAGATGGCTGACAAGGAGTACTCCCCAGAGGAGATCAGTGCCATGATCCTGGCTAAGCTCAAGGCTGATGCCGAAAGCTTCCTGGGTGGACCGGTAAGCGAAGCGGTCATTACCGTCCCGGCTTACTTCGACGACTCACAGCGCCAGGCCACCAAAGATGCTGGTAAAATCGCCGGCCTCGAAGTCAAGCGTATCATCAACGAACCAACCGCTGCCGCCCTGGCTTACGGTCTCGACAAGGGTAGCAAAACGGACGAAAAGATCGCCGTCTACGACCTCGGTGGTGGTACTTTCGACGTTTCCATCCTGGAACTCGGTGACGGTGTCTTCGAAGTGAAGTCAACTAATGGCGACACCCACCTCGGTGGTGCTGACTTCGACCGCATTCTGGTCAACTACTTTGCTGAAGAGTTCAAAAAAGAGCACGGTATCGACATCAGCGGTGACAAAGCCGCCATGCAGCGCCTGCGCGACGAAGCCGAAAAGGCCAAGATCGAGCTGTCGTCTGCCCAGGAAGTGAACGTCAACCTGCCATTCCTAACCGCTGACGCTGATGGCCCGAAGCACTTCGAGCACAAACTGACCCGTGCTAACCTCGAAAACCTGGTCGGTGACCTGATCACCAAGACCGCTGACCCCTGCGAAAAAGCTCTGAAAGATGCTGGCCTGAAAGCCAGCGAAATCGATGCCGTCGTTCTCGTCGGTGGTATGACCCGCATGCCAGCCGTCCAGGAAAAGGTTAAAGCCATCTTCGGCAAAGATCCGATGAAGGGCGTTAACCCTGACGAAGTCGTGGCTGTCGGTGCCGCCATCCAAGGCGGCGTCCTACAGGGTGACGTCAAAGACGTCCTGCTACTCGACGTCACTCCGCTGAGCCTCGGTATCGAGACCATGGGCGGCGTCATGACCAAGCTCATCGAGCGCAACACGACTATCCCAACCAGCAAGTCCGAAGTCTTCAGTACGGCCGCTGACAGCCAGCCACAAGTCGAAATCCACGTCGCCCAGGGTGAACGCGATATGATCGACGGTAACAAGTCGCTCGGCCGCTTCGTCCTCGACGGTATCCCACCAGCCCCACGCGGTGTCCCACAGATTGAAGTGACCTTCAACATCGACGCCAACGGTATTCTGCATGTTGCCGCTAAGGACAAGGGTTCTGGCAAAGAGCAGAGCATCACCATTCAGGGTTCGGGTAACCTCGACAAAACTGAAGTTGAAAAGATGGCCAAAGAAGCCGAAGCCCACGCTGACGAAGATAAAGCCCGAAAAGAAGTCATCGAAGCCCGCAACTTGCTCGACAGCGCTGTTTACCAGGCTGAAAAACTTAAGAACGATAACGGAGACAAACTCAGTGATGATGACAAGAAAGTGCTCGATGATGCTGTCGAAGCCGCCAAAAAGATCGTCGCTGACGAAAAGTCCGGCAAAGAGGATCTCGAGAAGGCTGCCAAGGAACTCAACGATAAGCTGATGCCCATCGGCGCCAAGATGTACGAGCAAGCCGCTAAAGACGCCCCTGCTGACGGTAACGACATCTCTGACGATGCCGACAAAGAAGACGGTGAAAGCACCGCCAAGCGCACTGATAACACTGGTAGCAATTCCGACGACAAAGAAGAAACCGTCGAAGGTGAAGTCGTCGACGACAAGAAATAGGGGGGCGAATATGTTTAGCAAGGTTAATGATGCATATCAGACTGTAAAAAATGGACTAGAGGCTGAGGTCGCTTTAGCAACTGCTGAAGAGAAAGAAAAGCTTGCGGATGCGAAACTCGCATTGGCAGACATCAAGGATTACTTAGCAGAGCTCAAAGATGAAAACCGTGAGCTAAAGGACCAGATAAGTAAGAAAGACTCATACCTGCTGGAGAATTCGGTATATTGGTCCTCAGCCGATAAAGATCGCAAGCAGCCTTTTTGTCCAGCTTGCTTTGCGGAGGGCAAAATTTCACCGATGGAGCCTGATGTTCGTGATTCCCATAGTACCGTTTATCGGTGCCCAATTAGTCCATCTCATGTCTCGAACCCTTGGGGTTATCAGCCTCAGCCGTACACGCCTAGCGCTGGAATTAGCTCGATGTTCAACTATGACGAACGTTACTGAGAAAACTGTGTGATTGATGAATCTTGGTACAATAGACCTAACACCATAAACGACAAAAGATAGGATATCACGTGCAAGTATTCATCGACGGCGAAAATTTACGGCATAGGTTGGTTTCGGTACTGTTTCAGGAAAAGCTGATTCACGACCGCGATGAGATTTACGGGGTGGATATCCGCAAGCTGGTCACCGAGGCGCTCAAGCAGGAGCCGGAGAGTATCCGTTACTACACCACCAACATCGTCCAGCCGGACTTTGAAATTCCGGAATTACTGAGCCACAAGATCAAAGCCATCCAGGAAGCCCACGAGCGCTGGATAGGTATGCTAAACGAGCAGCACATCGATGTTGTCATGGCTGGCAACCTCAAGGTCAAGCAGAGCAACCGTTGCTACCACTGCGGTCGACGGACGATGGTCCTCCAGGAAAAGGGCGTCGACGTCCGCCTGGCCGCCGAAGTTGTCATGGCCGCCACGCACGATAACGTCAAAGACATCGTGGTACTCAGTAGCGACGCCGATATGATCCCGGCTCTGGAAATCGCCAAGAATAACGGCGCCAAGGTTACCTACATGTGCTTCGAAGAAGAAGTCAACGAATCACTGGTGAAAGCGACCAACTTCGTGGTAAATTACGACCGCGATAACATCATCCGTAACTTCCAGGGCCGCTACCACAGCGAACACCTGGAGGCCTACAAGGAACACGTCAAGACGCTTCCCGGGGCTCACGAGCCGGACGACAACCACTAAACGAGCAAATTATGGCTACCAAACGCGATTATTACGACATCCTCGGCATTAGCAAATCTGCCAGTGCTGACGAAATCAAGAAAGCTTTCCGCAAGGCAGCTATTTCCCACCACCCCGACAGAGGCGGTGACGAGGCTGCCTTCAAAGAGGTCAACGAAGCCTACGAAGTCCTCAAAGACCCGTCCAAGCGCCAACGCTACGACCAGTTCGGCCACGCCGGCGTTGGTGGTAATGGCGGCGGCAACCCCTACGAAGGCTTTGGTAGCGCTTACGGCGGCCAGGCCGGGGCAGCTGGGCAGGGCGCTAACTTCGATTTTGGCGACCTCGGGCTGGGGGATATCTTTAATAGCTTCTTTGGTGGGGGCGGAGGTGGCCAACAGGGCCGGCGTCAGCCGAGCCGCGGCCGCGATGTCGAGACGCAAGTGGACATCAGCTTTGAGCAAGCCATCTTTGGCACTGAAGTCGAGCTCAACCTCAACCTCGACGATACCTGTGACCACTGTAAGGGCACGACCGTCGAGCCAGGTTATAAACTGGAAACTTGCGACCAGTGCGGTGGCAGCGGCCAGGTCGTCTCGGTAACCAAAACTATCTTTGGCAACATCCAGCAGGCCAGCATTTGTCCAAAGTGCTCCGGCCGCGGCAAAATCCCCGAAAAGGTCTGTACCGTCTGTCACGGCAAGGGAACCCAGGCCAAAAAGCAGCTGGTCAAGATGAAAATCCCAGCCGGCATCGACGACGGTGCCACCGTCCGGCTGCGCGAGCACGGCGAAGCCATCGCCAACGGTAGCAAGGGCGATTTATACGTTAATATCCGCGTCAAGCCGCACAAGCTCTTCACTCGCGAAGGTGAACTGATCCTCAGCAGTGAACATATCGAAATGGCGCAGGCTGCCCTAGGCACGGAAATTGAGGTCGAGACAGTGGATGGCGCTGTCCGGATGAAAGTGCCGGCCGGCACGCAGTCTGGCAGTGACTTCAAACTCAGTGGCCACGGTGTACCGCGTCTTCGCGGTGGACGGCCGGCCGGCGACCAGTCGCGCGGCGCCCACATCGTAACTATCATTGTTGATACGCCCACCAAGCTGACTACGCGCCAGCAAGAATTACTCGAGACCTTTCGCCAGGAAAGCCCAGCCGGCAAGCGCAAGTTCTGGAGCTAATCACGAGCTGCTAGGCCAGGC
>DHXQ01000016.1:21452-23772 GCA_002413755.1 Candidatus Saccharibacteria bacterium UBA5152
CCGACGCCAATACTGACGGTGACTCGGCGTAGCTCTTCCGGTAATTTGGGATTCTGCTCCCTGAAATCTATTTTGCGGACGGCCCAAATAATATTGCGGGCTGCAACCAGCGCCCCGCCGAGACCGACACGAGGTGTCATGACGACAAGCTCATCGCCACCGTAGCGCACAGCTATATCTCTGGTCCTGATGATTGCACGGATGGCTTCAGCAACCGTTTGTAGTAGGATGTCACCGAACTCGTGGCCAGCCAGTTTATGGTCGTTAAAGAATTTAAAGTTGTCAATATCTATCATCAGCACGCTGTTCGGCTGTTTGTACGCCGGAACATAACCAGGTGCCTGCTCTTCGTTGCGCCGCTCCTCGCGCGGGGTCACCAGCGTCAGATATTGCTCTTCTCCGCTTCGACGGTTGGAAAATCCCGTCAGACGATCCTCGTCCTTATTCTTGGACTCGGCCCTTAGCTCGACAATTACCTCATCCTTTTCCGCACTCTCGGCTGTCAATTGAGCGACTTTCCCGCGCAGTTCGGCCTTTTCAGCCTCTGACGCTGCCAGCCGTTCCTGGAGAGCTTCCATGGTCAGTTGCGGAGCGCTTTCAGCGGCCGCTGGTGTAGCCGGCTCGCGATCGGCAAATTCAGAACCCCCAGGAGTAATCATCCGCACACTATACATTATTTTTGCTGTTTTGTCCAATATTGCTAATGCTCGGCCTATCATGACTATACAAAACATCTCATATACGCGATAATATAAGTAATGAAAAAGCTTACGCTTCGTAAATCCTCACTCCGGTTATTACCGATTCGTTTACAGAATGATATACGACAGCTTATCGCCAACCGGTTTCGAGTTGACCAAGCTGGTTTTATCCCTATGCTGCTGTGTATCATCGGTGTGATCGCCCTGGTTATCTTTCTGGTCTATTCACGAGTTGCCCACGTTAACCGCTAAGTCCCCACCTCGTTTGTTTGTCGGGCTTGCTCGTGCTACGGTAATGTCATGACGAAAAAAGTATTAGTTCTGGGCAGCCTGAGTACTGACGAGGGCGAGGACGCTGCACTTCAGCAGATGTCGGAATTTATGAGTAGTGCGCTCGACGTAGCGCACCACGAAATTGAAGTTGCTTTTTGTCACATCGATGAGCTGGGTTTTGTGGTGCATAATGACGCAGCATTGATATACGATTTTCGAAATGATGCTGAGCTTAGTAGTTACGATATGGTATTTTTCCGAGGCAAGCTGCGTGCCGCCGTCAATGAGGTATCGCTGGTTTCGGCTTATCTGCAAAAAATAGGTATACCAGCGTTGAATACGGCTTACGCCAATCGACGGGCTATCGGCAAGGTGCCGCAAATGTTCCAGCTGAGGGACCTCGGGTTGCCGATCCCGTATACAGTCAGCGCAGCCACGGCCTATTTACCGGCACTTATTGCCAAACACCTGACATACCCGGTCGTCGTTAAGGATATGCATGGCTCGCACGGCAACGATAACTACCTCGTACGATCAGAGGAGAATCTCAAGGAAATCCTGGCCGCCAGTCCAGACATCCGGTTTATAGCGCAGCAGTTTATCCCGAACGATTGTGACTACCGGGTACTGATTATTGGATCTCAGGAGCTGATCATCAAACGCCAGGCGACCGGTGATTCACACCTCAATAATACATCGCAGGGCGGCAGCGCCGTACTGGTAGCGACAGCAGATTTTCCGGCCGAGATTATTGCCGAATCACGGCGCTTTGCAGAGAGTTGTCATTATGAGCTGGCCGGCGTCGATGTAATCATCGATACGGAATCCGGCGCGCATTATTACCTGGAGATCAACTCCCAGCCCCAGATTGCCACCGGCGCCTTTGTGCCGGAGAAGTCCCGCCTGGTCGGTGAATATTTCCGAGATATCCTTGGCCTGAGCTAGCTGTCGTTCTTAGCTGGCCCGGAAAGGCGAATGAGACATGATAAACAGTACATTACGGTGCTCTGACTTGTCGAGTGAGATATTGTCGGTTTGGGGGTGGTCATTGTGCTTGTCGATGAGATAGGTGCCTTCGTCTGAGATTGATTTGGCAGCTTCGTCGTAGATAGCCGCCTCGAGCGGGCTGGTCAAGCCGACCATCCGGGTGCAAACCAAAAACTCAAATTTGTTGTCGAGGTTAATGCTCGTAAAGTTGTCAGTGATCAAGATTTCCAGTTCCTGGATCATCTGCTGATAGACTGGCAGGTGTGTTTCGGGTAGCTGGCGGCTATAGAACATGCTCTCGCCGATGATGCAGTGGGTGTAGAGGTAAATGCAGAGCTGCAGGTGGAGCTTGTCGGTCG
>DHXQ01000010.1:0-1549 GCA_002413755.1 Candidatus Saccharibacteria bacterium UBA5152
GCGTGCGCCATAGTGACGTAACGAACGGGGACACAGTGGCCATTACTCAGAAGTAGGATGTCGCGCTGGTCCCAGTCAGGGTTCTTCGGGTCGTGGCGCATAATATCAAAATAAAGCGCTGTGAAGATGTCAGCTAACCCCAGCGGACCGGCCGAGTGGCCGCTACCGGCTTCTTCAAGCATTTTGATGATGTCGATGCGGATGTCGCGCGCTTTGTGCTCCAGCCATTCGATCGGATATGTCGTTTGTTGTGTCATAAAGTTCCCGTAGAGTTCATAGTGCTTACGTCAATCATAGCATGTCTACACCGGGGATTAAATAAATCCGAGCAAAGCGCGTAGGGTCGCATACGCCTTCTCGGCATCGGGAGCACGCTGGATAAAACCGCCGACATTCAGGACGTCAACACCGCCTTCGGCCAGCTTGTAAACGTTTTTGTCGCTAATGCCGCCGTCCCAGCCAATCTCCAAGGTCGGTTTAGCAGCGCGTAGCTTTTTGACCTTATCAAGCAACTCGAGGTCGGCGACGCCGCCAAAGTGGCCCAGATTGCCGGAAAATATCAACACATGGTCAATCCAACCAATGGCCGGCAAAATCGTCTCCACGGGCGTATCCTGCAGCAACGCCACACCAGTTTCGATACCGTGGCGGTGCATCGCTTCAGCGAAGGTTACAAAGTCGCCCTTGGCTTCGGCATGGACAATCACCAGCTGCGGCGCCAGAGCGCGGTATAGCTCGACGTGTTCGAAAGGATCAGCCACCATCATGTGCAAGTCGGCCCGCACGCCACCCGGCCACCAGATCTGGTCCAGGTTGATTGACTTAGTTGGGGCAAATATACCATCCATGATATCAATATGAATCCGGGTGGCGAACGGCGCCAATCGTTCCATCTGCGTCCGATAGGTATGGGCGTTATCGGCGGTGACGGTCGGCGAAATGGATGTTGTTGAGCTCATTGGAATTATCTACTCACAAATTACCGCTTTTTGTAATGCTTGAGCGAGAATACGATAACCGTCGCCAGGGCTAGTGCGATGAGGACGTAATCAACGGTAAATGACGTTATCCATGACGGGGCCAAGCCATTGCCGCTAAACGCCCACGGAAACAGCACTGGAGAAATATTCTTGAACGTACTGAGGATTGATACAGTAGTAGTTACGGCCACTGTTTTGATGGCGGCGATAAAAATCCGCTGTAACGTCGCTTTGTACCGAGGTGATAGATAGTACGCCGCTGCAAAAATAAGCACCGGATAGACGGTTGTCGTCACCACACCGACCGCAAAATCCACTCGGTATGAAGCGTGGTTGGTTACATAATATGGCAGTAATGAAATAATCTGGAACAAGATTGCTACCGCTGCCGTGATGATCACGAAGAGCTGTAGCCGGCGTGATACCTGCACTGCGCCGCCTGGCAGCTTTTTTTTATGCTGGGTATATTTGGTGTCTTCCATAGGTTAGCCTAGCTGATCCAGTTCTGCCAGTCGGCGCCTGAAGCGCGGTGCCCCGGCGAAGGGTGTTGTCAGGAAGGTATTGACGAT
>DHXQ01000010.1:1579-1765 GCA_002413755.1 Candidatus Saccharibacteria bacterium UBA5152
GCCTTGGCCGCTGCCACAAATCAGAATGCCCCGGGCATCGCGGTCGTCATCAGCTAGTACTGCCGAGACGGCCCGGCCAGCGAACTGCGGAAAGTCGTCATCCGGATCAATCGAGGTATCGCCGACGTCGATGACGTCATAACCGCCCTTGATCAAGAAATCATAGAGCTTCTTTTTGAGAGCAAA
>DHXQ01000010.1:1787-2327 GCA_002413755.1 Candidatus Saccharibacteria bacterium UBA5152
GTTCCAGCATAAGCTAGCGTAGATACCCTTGAAGCGGTTGGCGGCCATGCACATACCCTGGCCGCTGCCGCAGATCAGAATCCCCCGGGCGTCACGGTCGTCGTCAGCCAATACGGCCGAAACGGCCCGGCCGGCAAATTGCGGGAAGTCATCATCAGGATCAATCGAGGTATCACCGACGTCGATGACGTCATAGCCGCCCTTGATCAGGAAGCCGTAGAGCTTCTTTTTGAGAGCAAATCCGTTGTGGTCAGCGCCAAGATATATTTTCATATTCTACTCGTGCTTGTGGCCGTGCTCACCTTTGTGGAGCAAGGCGCCGGTGTCAGCAACAACTTCGACGAGACGGTTGCTGTAACCCCATTCGTTGTCATACCAGGCGACGACTTTGAGCATGTTGCCGGCGACAACCTGGGTCAGTTTGAGGTCGACGATTGAGGAGTGGCTGTTGCCGATGAAGTCTTTGCTCACCAGTTCTTCTTCGGTGACGTCGAGGATGCCCTGGTAGAATGGCTCTTTGACGGCCTTTTTGAAGGTTTC
>DHXQ01000010.1:2546-5013 GCA_002413755.1 Candidatus Saccharibacteria bacterium UBA5152
TTGCGGCCTTCGCGCAGGTCCTTGGACGGAGCATCCTGCAAAGCCTGCGAGGCAGTGTAACTGTGGACGGTGGTCATCATCGACTTTTCGATGCCGAAAGCACTTTCCAGGACGGCCATAACAGGAGTAATACAGTTAGTGGTACAGCTGGCGTTGCTGATAATGTCGCTGGCACCCTCGAGCTTGTCTTCGTTGACACCGAGGACGATAGTCGTGGCGCCTTCGCCCTTGGCAGGTGCGGACAATACAACCTTCTTGGCACCGGCGTCGATGTGCGCCCGAGCCTTAGCTGGATCGACGAAGAATCCGGTTGATTCGATAACGACGTCGATGTCGAGAGCTTTCCATGGTAGCGTAGATGGTTCACGCTCAGCCGAGACCTGGATCTTCTTGCCGTCGACGATGATATGCGTTTCGTCAAAGCTGACATCGTGGCCGTAGGTGCCGTAGTTGCTGTCGTGCTTCAGCAGGTGCGCCAGAGTCTTAGTGTTGGTCAAGTCGTTGATAGCGACAATATCGATATCGCTACGCTCAAAGGCGACCTTAAAGGCGTTGCGACCGATACGGCCGAAACCATTAATTGCTACTCGTGTCTTCATGCATTCCCCTCCGAGCCCGTGGCCAAGAATTATATTGCTTATGGCTGCTATTGTAAGGGTTAGCACGATAAAGTGCAACGGCTTGATACCGAAGCAGTCTACTGTTTGAACAGGTCGTGCTGGAACGCGTAATCAACACTCGCGCTGTAGACAGGATGCCGGAACTCGGTCGACACCTTGTCAGCTGGTACCCACTGGTACTCATCATGCTCAGAACTAAGCGTAATCACCGGATTATGAACTGTCGCGAAAAAGACCAGGCGGGTGACGCTCATTCCTTCATCAACTTCAGTATGGCCAAAGAATAATTGCATATCTGCTGCCGCAACAGTCAGTCCGGCTTCTTCGAAAACTTCGCGGCACACAGCCGCCGTCAGGTCCTCACCTTCATCAACACCGCCGCCCGGAAAATCCTGGTCACCAGAGCGACTCTCGTCATTTTTGTCGCGGCGCAGCAACAACACTTCGTCGTTATCGTTTAGAACGATGGCTCTGACAACAACTTTTCCTTTCATGCCTGTGATTTGTGGCGCGCGATTGATTCAGCAATGATCTGCTTGGCAGCTTCGATGTCGCCCCAGCCCTCGACCACAGTTGTGCCGGGTTTTTTGAGGTCTTTGTAGTGGCTGAAGTGCTCGACAACTTTGGACTTCCAGCGCTCGCCGAGGTCATCCAGAGTTTTGATACTGTCACCGGTATTGCGGTCGTCAGCCGGTACGACCACGATCTTGTGGTCAGCTTCGCCGTCATCGATAAAGTTCAATACACCGATCACCCGAGCGGAAGTCCAAACGCCAGTTGGGATTGGCTCATCGCAAACGACCAGGGTGTCGAGTTCGTCACCGTCCTCATCGAGAGTTTGGGGGATGAAACCATAGCTGGTTGGCTTGGCGTAGATGCTGGGTTCTACCCGGTCGAGCATGAAGCAGGCGCGCTTGCGGTCCCACTCAATCTTCAAAAAACTGCCCTGGGGGATCTCGACAACCGTGTTAACGATTCCATTTTGATAATCACCGGTCTCGAGCACCACATTAAAGTCAGCCATCGTCATTTCCTCCGTCAAATTACATCTTACCTTTACCAAATATTGTACACTGAGAAGTAAGATATGAAAATCATCGGACACCGCGGCGCCAAAGGCCTAGCCCCAGAAAACACCCTCGCCTCGATGCAGGCTGCGCTCGACAACAATGTCGACGCCATTGAATTTGACGTCCGGGTCACCCGCGACAACGTACCAGTGATCAATCACAACCCCGACATCAAGCCCCCCGGCGATGTACATGGGACACCGCTCATCGTCGCCAACTCAACGCTCGCAGAGCTGCGCGTCATCAAATCTGACTTGGCCACCCTCGACGAAGTCTTCCAATTTATCAACCAATCGGTGCTGCTGATGGTTGAGATCAAGTCCGACGTCGCCTTGCCGCCGACCGTGGCCGTCCTCCAACATTACCTCGAGCAAGGCTATGACCCGTCCAAGTTCTGGGTGGGCTCCAAGGACTTCAAAAGCCTACAGACGCTCCACAAGGCTTTCCCGAATCTGAACTACATCATTATCGAGCCCTGGTCCGGTGTCCGGGCCGGCTGGCGTGCCCGGCGTCTCGGCGCCACTCGCATTGCCATGAATCAGCGCTGGCTGTGGAGTGGCTTTATCAGCATAGTCGCCAAGCACAACGAACTGTACGCTTATCCGCTCAATGATCCTGCCAAGGCCGCCCGTTGGGCCAAATCAGGCCTGGCCGGGGTGATCACCGACTACCCCGACCGTTTCAAATCATGAAGGCCAGCTTCGTGCGCCTGCAGTGGGAAAACGCCGCGCAGACTATCGCCACCTTCTTTTTCAAACCCGCCGGCACGTATCGTTA
>DHXQ01000010.1:5153-12695 GCA_002413755.1 Candidatus Saccharibacteria bacterium UBA5152
TCATCACCTGACGATGAGCTGTTGGCATTTACGATGCGCATCACCAATGGCGGCGGGGCTGGCTCGAGCAGTTTCAAACAAGCCTTGCTCAAGTTACAGTCTGGCGCTGAAATCACCGTCTTTGAATCCCTCGGCGATCTGGTGCTGCCGCTCGACACTGCCATCCCCCTGGTCTTCATAGCCGGCGGCGTCGGCATCGCATCATTTACGGGCATGACGACCTGGACCCTGCAGCACGGCGAATCACGCGATGTCCAACTGCACTACGTAGTGGCCCGGCCCGAGGACGTCGTCATGCAACCCGTGTTTGATATCGCCGCCCAGATGGCCGCCTCTGGCGGCCCCAATTTGACAAAACGCATATATACACCCGATGTCAAGAGGCTGACTGCATCGGATATACTGGCCGCCGCGAGGCCGGATAGCCTGTTTTACCTGTCAGGCACCGAAAAGCTGGTCGAAACACTGCGCCAAGACCTCCTCAACCACGGTGTCCTGCGTAGTAGCATTGTGTTTGATTATTTCGACGGCTATAGCGAGTTATAGAATTCCGAGCGCCCGGAAGGCATCGCGTAGCGGATAGGTGACAAGTTGGTGCAGTATCTGCGGTTCGGGTTCATCCACAGGCGGTTCTTGTTCAGGCCCATCCTTAGTCAGCTTTTGCTTCGGCTCAATCTTGATCGGCTCCAGTTCAACACACTCAGCGACCGTTGCCCTAAGCACCTTGGCGATGATGCTGGTGTTCACGAGGTCATGTGTTATTGATTTGCCCATTTCGCCGCGGACATCCCGCGTCAGCCCGGCGATTATCTCTTTCGGTTGCTTGCCGCTATAGATACCGATCAGCTCGTCGGGGCTGGGTCGACCGGTGGTCAGGCCGAGATTACTGGCCACGAGATAATTGATGGCCTGCACATCGGCCTCGATCAGGACAGTATTGAGCGCGTCCTCGAGCGGGGTGCGAGCCTTGGGTGCGAATATCCCAGAGACACGCGCCTGCCAACGAGCGGCAGAGTCTGCCAGATCCAGGGCTTGACACTGGTAATTCGTCGTTTCTGTCGAGCGGTGCTGGCGCACGAATGTTGTCAGAGGGAGGCGAACGTGAGGTACATAATCAACGGCATAGAGACCTAGCCAGTTCCGAGTTCTAGGGTATGATTCGGTGGTTACAATACCACCATGATAGGCATCGAGACTGGAGGGCTTTGGTTTGCCTTGCAAGAGATACTTCACACCGGTGGCGATGCGCAGTTCAGTGAGTGATTGTTTGGCGGCATCACGGAAATCCAACTGTACACTCTCGCCGTAGCGTAATGCCAAGATTGGCAATTGCGAATAATGGTCGAATATTGACAGATGTAGATCACCGGCCGGCCCTAGTGCGCCTGGCACCGGATTGGTAATGAATCGCACCAGCTCAGCACTCAGGCCTTCGTAGACACCTTCGGCAGTCGCTTTCTTGGCGGCTTCCTCCAATTCTCTGAATGCATCATGGCGTTCCGGGTAATCATTTCGTATATCGGACATCTAGCTATATTACACTGAAGGTTGTGTAGTAGACAAAAGCGGTAACGGAGCCTGTTTGAAATTAATTCTGGACGGGATGCGGACGATTCTCGAGAAATTCGCGAATTTTGAGCGCAGCCGTGGCGCCTTCACCGGCAGCTGAGGCGATCTGCATGGTGGCACCGCAGCGGATGTCACCGGCGGCAAAGACGCCGGGCATATGGGTCTGCATGTGGTCATCGGTGATCACGAAGCCGATCTCATCGAGTTTGATCTCGGAGGTCTGCAAAAACTGGGAGTTGGGACTGAGGCCGACGAAGACGAAGACGCCGTCCGTCGGGAAATCGACCTTTTGGCCGTCCTTGGTGCCTCGAACCTTTACCACCTTGGCTCCTGTACCGCCCTCAGTTTTTTCACCGATGATTTCATCAGTGGTAGTACCGAGATGAATCGTAATCTTGCCGTCTTGGACAAACTTGTCGAGGTCGTGTTGCAGGACATCGCTGGCTTTGATGGTCGAGCGAACCAGCAGGTCAATGTGGCTGGCAAAGCGGGTCAGGAACATCGCTTCCTGGATGGCCGAGTTGCCACCGCCAACAACGACCAGGCGCTTGTCGCGGTAGAAGGCGCCGTCACAGGTAGCGCAGTAGTGGACGCCGCGGGCGTAGTATTCCTGTTCGCCGGGCACGCCAATCTTTTTATAATCACTACCGGTGGCGATGAGGACGGCCTTGGCGCGGACGTCACCGTCGGTGGTCTTCAGGCGTTTGAAATGGCCTTCGTCGGTAATCTTGGTGACTTCACCGAGTTCGATGACCGCGCCGAAGCGCTCCGCCTGCTCCTGGAGGTTTTGAGCCAACGTTAAGCCTTCGATACCCTTGGCAAAGCCCGGATAGTTGTCGATCATATCCGTGACAGCTGCCAAACCGCCAATCACGCCGCGCTCATAGAGCACCGTCTGGATGTCTTCGCGGGTCGTATAAATCGCCGCCGTCAGCGCTGCCGGACCGGCACCGATGATCACGACGTCATGGGTTGGAATTGTAGGGGTTTCACTCATAGCATCTGTCTTTCAATATTAAGTGGATATGCGAGTAAGCCGATGGCCACACCTGCTGCCATAAATAATAACAATGTAGCGATCAGTATTACCAGCAATTTTCTGGCACGCGGCTTTTCATACCAGAACAATATGGTTGCGAGAACTAGACTTCCTAGTAACCCGACTAAGGTATCACCGTAATCCGTGCCCAAGAGATTGTCTAAAAAGCTTCCGTTGCGCATCAGCGAAGCTGCTGCAAATAGGATATAGATTATACTCCCGACGACAACCAAAGGCGCATGTTCATTGATATGACGCCGGAGCGCTGTTTTGACCATTGCCTAGGCGACTGCCGGAGCTAACTTAGAGAGATTAAAGCCAACAATCACCTCTTTTTGGTCGTTGTCCTTGGTAACAACTGTGACCGGAACCGTGAGGGCACCGCTGAGTTGCAGAGCTTCGGCTTGGCGCTCCGGGTGCTGGTCGATGTTGACCTCTTCGTAGCTGTGGCCTTTTTGGGTCAGCCATTTCTTGACCATCACGCAATATGCGCAGGTATTAGTCGTGAAAATAGTGATGTTTTTGGCCATAAAGTTATACCCTCCTCGGTTTCCCTCTGTCTATTTTATATCACTCCAAACAGTATATCTAGTGCTTAAGCTTAAATCAATACGCTATATGTTGTGTTTTTCCACTTTAGTTTAGCGCTGTGCAGTTATGATCAGGCGGGACAAAAGCATATTATAACCGCCCGACCGTTCAAAAGACTTTGTCGCCAGATAAGCTGGCTTCGGGAACAAGGCTGGCAAATCTGCTGACCCTTCCATTTCCACTGAAGCAGCCTTAAATCCGACAATCGTACCATCAGGTTTATATTCGAATCTCAGATGATCAAAGTATTTTGTCGCGACCACGGCTTGAGGCGTATGCTGGTGCTCGAAAGTAGCACACGCAACATTAGTATATAGATACTTATTGTCAAAGCCGTGTAGCTGGCCAGCACACTTCATATCAAATTTTGAACCAAGAAAGGAAGCTGCCCGATCCATCAAAGCCTGGTTATTAACAAGCTGCAGCTTACCAACCGGTTGAGCATATCTCGACCGCACTAGAAGTGCCAACAATCCGATTAAGGCAAGCGTCACACACAGTCCGGCGATAAATCGGCGCTGCTGCTTCGTCATAACTTAGCCGTCTATACTGACAAGTTCTATATCAAACACCAATGGTGCGTCTGCTGGGATTCCCGAGCCAGCTGGCGGGTTCGAGCCATATGCCTGGTCAGCCGGGATCAACAAGCGGCGCGTCCCGCCGACTTTCATGCCGGGTACGCCGTCGGTCCAGCCTTTGATAACGCCGCTCAGAGGAAACTGAATCGGACGTCCGAAATCCTTGGAACTCTGGAAGACTTCGCCAGTACCAGCCACGGCGCCAGTGTAATGGGCGGTGATGGTTGCGCCGGCCTGAACGGGATCGCCGGTGCCTTCTTTGATATCACTTACTATCAGCTGAGGAACGTCTGTTGTTGGGGTAAAATCGTCCATACTTTGTCTCCTTGTGGGCGCGGCGAGCGCTTATTTTACTGTCTTTAGGGTTATATCAAACACCAGCGGTGCATTGGCGGGGATGCCTGAGCCTTGCGGTGGGCTGGCGGCGTAGGCCTGGTCGGCTGGGATGAGTAAACGGCGTTTGCCACCCTCTTTCATACCAATCATGCCAGTTTGCCAGCCTTGGATAACACCCGATAGCTGTGTCGTAAACGGTTGGCCACTGTCGAGTGAGCTTTGGAAAATCACGCCGGTGGCGGCCACAGCGCCAGTGTAGTCAGCCGTCACCGTGTCGTTGACTGAGCTGACTTCTTTGCCAGTGCCGACCTTCAGATCGGTGGTTTTGATGGCCGTCACCGCCGAGATTGGTGTAAAACCAGCCAACTTAGCACCTTGTAATTTGCCGTTAACTTTTGTTTGTTGGCCTGATGATGCTGCCTTGGCATCGGCTTTCTTTTGGTTGCTTTCCTGGACGTTAGTAACGATGACTGCAATAGTCAGCGCGCTCGCCGTAACGAAAAATAATATTGCACCGCTCATCGCAAAAATGCGGTCGCGTAGCTCTTTGCCAGTTGCCATATGTGTACTACTCCCTCAAGTATTTTGTCCCAGTTATTGTATCACACAGAGGCGTCGGCTACTCGGCGAGATCGAAGGCTTTCAGGCGCTTGTCTTTGGTGGTGCCCGGTGCCAGCTGTTGTAATGCTAACAGTTTGGCATAAATACCATCGGTCTTTTCGAGCTCTGCCGGGGTGCCCGATTCGGCAATCCGGCCACCGCTCAGCGTCACGATCTGGTCGACATGCGAGATGGTACTCAGGCGGTGGGCGATGATCAAGGTGGTGCGGTTCTGCATCAGGTGTTCCAGGGCTTCCTGGACCGCCCGTTCGCTCTTGGTATCGAGACTACTAGTGGCCTCATCGAGGATCAGGATTGGTGCATCCTTGAGTAAGGCCCGGGCGATGGCGATGCGTTGTTTTTGGCCACCACTGAGTTTCAGACCCCTCTCGCCGATTTGGCTGTCGTAGCCCTTCTCAAACTTCATGATGAAGTCGTGAGCGTTGGCAGCCTCGGCGGCCTGCTCGATAGCTTTCTGAGTGGCCTGCGGGTTGCTGTAGGCGATGTTCTCACGGATGGTACCGCTGAACAGCGCTGGCTCCTGGAAAACGACACCGATCGCTTCGTGCAGGCTGGCCTGGGTAATGTCGGAAATACTCTGGCCGTCAATGGTGACGGTGCCGCCGCCGACTTCGTAGAGCCGCAACAGGATGTTGGTGATGGTGGTCTTGCCCTCACCGCTCTCGCCGACCAGTGCCAGTTTGCTGCCAGGAGCAACCCGGAAGCTGACGCCGCGGAGGACGTGCTCGCCACCTTCGTAGCCGAACCGGACGTCATCGAAGATCACTTCGCCGTGGCCTACCTTGAGCGTAGCGGCGTCAGGTTTGTCAGTGATCGAGGGTTTGATACTCATGATTTCGAAGTAGTCTTTACTATCAGCCATGGCCCGCTGGGTGTTCTCAACCAGGAAGCTAATCGTGAAGATTGGAATCCGGATCTGCTGGGCAAACAGCACCAGGGCAACGGCTTCACCAGGGGTGATGTGGCCTTGGGCAGCCGAGACAAAGACGTACAAATAGACGCCCAAAAAGATGACGTTCAGGACCAGCCGGCGGCGGAAATCGCTGATATGCCACATCTTGGACTGCGGTTGGTTAGTATCGACCACCTTGCGCATATGTCCATCGAAGAATTTGAGTTCAGCCAGTTGTTGGCGGTAGCTTTTGACGACTTTGATCTGGTTGACAGCCTCGGCAAAGCGGCCGCTGGCCACGTCCAGCTCGTGGTTCTTGGTGGCTTGATATTTCTGCCACTTGCTACTGGTGCGCATCGTCATCAGGATATATATCGGGTACAGCGACAACAGCATCAGGGCCACCGGCCAACTGTAATAGGCCACAGCCACCAGCGCGAAGACGGTCGTCACGATGAACTGCAGGAAGTTATTGCTGAACATCTGCACGAAGTTGGTGATCTGGGTGATCGAGCGGTTCAGGCGGTTGATGATCTTGCCCGACAGTTCGGTATCAAAGTATTGCTGCGGCAACGTTAACAGATGCGCAAAATATTGCTTGCTGAGCATCCGCTGCAGCTTGACTGACATGATATCACCGAGGCAGCCGGTGATGTTGTTCAGGATATTAACGGCAAAATCCATCACGAACAGCAGGACTGCCATCAGGATGACAAAGTCAACCCGGGCCTGCTTGCCTTTGCGGACTTCGTCAATCGCCCAACCGGTCAAGACCGGAAATAGGATGAGGGTGATACTGGCCAGCACCGACAGAATGGTAATGGCGATGTAGTAGCGGCGAAGGCCTTTGGCGACCGCAAGGATTCGTATGATGCTCTTCATGAGGCGGCTTAGACTCGTTCAGCCTGGAGGGCTGCGGCGGCCGCCGTGGTCGCGGCGTCAAGCATGGCACTGACTTCGGTGTCGGTCATGGTCTTGTCGTGCGAAGCGACGCTGTAGCGGAAGGTAATGTTCTTGTGGTCCAGGTCATCGGGGCTTTGGTAAATCGACGTAGGCTGTAAGTTTGACAACATCGTGTCAGATTCCTGATCATTCAGTGAGGAGTGGACGGTGTCGTAGAGTTGTTGGTAGTTAACAATGGCAGGCACGCGCAGCGAGAGGTCTTGCCAGACCTTCGGGAATCGCGGCAACGGCGTGTAATCCTCTGTCGTCTGCTGCTCGAGAGCTGACAGGAAAATTTCAAAACCGGCGCTGAACTTTGGCAATTTGAAGGCCTTGGCAACACTCGGCTTGTATTCACCGACGACACCGACGATGTACTTACCATTCCAGAGCACTGCCGAACGGTTTGGCTCGAAGGGCTTCGTCATTTGCTCTAATAGGGCGTGGCCGTCGTATGACGCGGTAGCCAGCGGCTGATACGTATAGCTTTGCCCGGTAGCTCGGAGTAATTCGTCAAGATAGTTTCGGGCCTGGTAGTACGGCGCACCGTCGAACTTATCAGCAGCCGCTTTGTCCTGAGCAGCAAATACCAGTGCCAACCGGTTGAACTCGCGTGGTAGGCCGCCCTCGTCAACTTCGGTGGTGGCATGGGCTTTGCCGAATTCAAACAGGGCGAAAGCATCATAGCCAGCTTTGCTATTGGGGTGGATCTGACCCAGCAGACTGGGCGTTAGGCTCAAGCGGTAATACTGCAGGTCAGGACTGAGGGCGTTGCCAAGCTTGTAGGCGATCTCCGGGTCTTGCCCGGTGCGGGTCAGGACGTTTTCGTGGACAAAGCTGTAGGTCAGGACTTCGTTGGCCCCGAGGCGGGACAGTTGCGCACGCAGTGCGTGTTTGAGCTCGACGACGGCGTTTTTGGCAGCTGGTTTGATGGAACGCTGCGGCAGTTCACGCGGCAGTTTATCAAAACCATA
>DHXQ01000010.1:12842-16780 GCA_002413755.1 Candidatus Saccharibacteria bacterium UBA5152
GCTTCGACATTCTGTTTGACGTCGATAACCTGGCTGGCCTGCGTACCGCCAGCGACTTCGTAAATCTTACTAAGCGCGAAGGCGACAATGTAGGGGTTCTGGAGCGGCGACTGGCCTTTGTTGAAGCGCGTCACGGCATCGGTGAATAGCCCATGGCGCATGCTGGTCTTACGGATGGCGTACATATCGAAGCTAGCGCATTCCAGGATGATATGCTTGGTCTCGTCAGAGACTTCAGTCTCCGAGCCGCCCATCACGCCGCCGATGCCGATTGGTTTGTTGCCGTCGGTGATAATAATGTCACCGCTGGCCAGAGTCGTGGTTTTGCCGTTCAATAGTGGGACGGTTTCGCCGTCATGAGCCAGGCGGACACCTAGCACCGCGCCGTCTTCGGAAGTGCCATGTGCAACTTTGTCGTAGTCATAGGCGTGTAGCGGCTGGCCGGTGAGCAACATAACGTAGTTGGTGATATCAACGATGTTATTGATTGGCCGGCTGCCGAGGCGGACGAGTTCGATCTGAAGCCACAGCGGGCTTGGTTTGACGGTGACGTCTTTGACAGCTACGGCCATAAAGCGTGGCACAACATCGGTGATCTCGTTGTTCACCTCGAGGTTGAGGCCTTCGGCACTGCTAAACTGCGGCTCGTTGGCGTACCAGTCCGGGCTGGTGAACGGCTTGCCCTGGATACCGGCGATCTCGCGGGCTACACCGAGTACGCCGAAACAGTCCGGGCGGTGGGTAAACATCTTGTTCTCAATGTCGATAATCACGTCATTCAGGCCGTAAGCTTCGGCAAATGAGGTGCCCGGCGCCTTGTCGGAATCAATTTCGAGGATGCCCTCATGGTTGTCACCGATACCGAGCTCACGCGGGCTGGCGAGCATACCATTGCTGGCGACGCCGCGCAACGGGCGGACTTCGAGGACAAATGGCTCATCGGTGGCGAAGCTGGACGGCACAGTTGAGCCGGGTGGCAACCAGACAACCGAGATGCCGGCGCGGGCGTTGGGAGCACCACAGACGACTTGGACCAGGTTGTCGCCGTCGCGCTCGATACCTTCGGTGACACCGCCGTCATCGATTTTAAAGACATGCAGTCGATCAGCATCGGGGTGGTCTTCACAGGAGACGATTTTGACAATTATTGTGCCCTTGTAGCGGGCTCCGAGATCGGTAATCTCTTCGACGCCGCCGAGCTGTTGGTTGATCTTGTGGACCAGCTCGTCAGTCGGCAGGTCGACTTCAGTCAGGAGTTTGACGGTGTTGAGGCTTACTTTCATACGGTTTCCTTTTTGGCGATAATATGGAGCCACTTCTGATCTTCGCTCGATTCGACTTGCGTAACATCGAAAGACGCCACCTTGAGCAACGGCGCGATAGTATCTGCCGTCCAGTAGTGAAAGTATCGCTCGCCGGCTAATTTATCAATTCTAACTTCCTCGCCGTCACCTATTTTGAGCGTAAAGACGAAGAGACCACTCGCCCGCAACCCCTTGGAAATCCGTGCTAGAACGGTTTCAAGCTCCGGCACGTTGAAATGCAATAACACTGCCTTTGCGAATATTACATCGTACGATGCTGCTTTAATCTCATCCGTTACTACATTGAGTACACGGGCTGATTTGCCCTGGGATTTTAAATAGTCTACAAAGCCTACCGAACCATCGGTGCGTTCGACTGTATGGCCAAGGCTCTCGATATAGTCAGCGTCGCGACCAAACGCGCTGCCAAGTTCAAGTATCCCAGCATCTGCAGGAACATCCTCGAAAGCACCGTCAATCCAATCTTTAAAAACGCCGCTCACAACCTGTGGCGTACTTTCAATATAGCGTTGAACACCCTCGTTGTACGTGTTGAGTGTGAGGGTATTTGTGTCGCTCATGAGGTGGCCTTCGGGACGATGCGTTCTTCGATAACATTCATGGTGCTTTCAAATTCCTTGTCGAGGTCAATGCCGTAATAATTGGAGATGACGAGAATTGCCCACAGGCAATCGGCCAGTTCGTGGCCGAGCTTAGCGTCGACATCTTCGATATCACGCAAGTTTTCTTTGGCCATGACCAGTTTTTGCAGATCGCCGACATCACCGACAAATCCCATAGCGTAGTCGCGGATGCGCCAGGCTTCTTTGCCGTTTTTGGCGTTAGCTTCTTCGTATTTGGCCCGAATCTCTTCAGCTCGCTGCAATAGGTCTTTTAGTTCACTCATGAAAATTGCCTCAGGAATTCTAACTTGGCGGATTCGAAGTGGCGGACGTCTTCGATGCCGTATTTCATCATGACCAGGCGGTCGATGCCGCAGCCCCAGGCGAAGCCGGTGTAGACGGTCGGGTCGATGCCGGCGGCCGTTAGGACATTGGGGTGGATCATGCCGCAGCCCAGGAGTTCGATCCAGCCTTCGTAGCTACAGATGTTGCAGCCCTTTTTGTCGCAAAATGGGCAGCTCAGGGCAAATTCGAAAGATGGTTCGGTGAATGGGAAGTAGAACGGGTTGACCCGGACGTCGAGTTCTTTACCCCCCAGAGTTTCAGAATAGTACTCTTGCAGGAATGTCTGGAGGGTAGCCACCAACATGCCAGCGTGAACGCCCTTGGCGACATAGACACCTTCGACCTGGTAAAAGGTGTGCTCGTGGCGGGCGTCGAGGTCTTCGTTGCGGAAAACGCGGTCCGGGATGACGACAGCAATAGCTTCGCCCTGCTCGAGCTTGGCCTTGCCGGCGGTCAGAACGCGGTTCTGCATGGTGCTGGTGTGGGCGGGCGCGATCAGCGGTTCGCCATCTTTGTCGGTTTGGACGGTCATGAAGGTGTCATAATCGTCGCGCGCCGGGTGGCCCTTGGGGAAGTTGAGAGTTTCGAACATGTGGTATTGGTCGTCGATCTCACGGGATTCGGAGATTTCGAAGCCCATCCGACCGAAGATATCGGCCACACGCTGGATTTCACGGGTCAAAGGATGGACGGTGCCACTAGTGGTTGGTAACAGCTGTGGACGGCTAGAGTTAATGTCGAATGGCGCCGTCACATCGAGCGCCGGCAAAGCCTCGGCGGCCTCTTGGCTGGCATTGATCAGATCGAGCAGTTCCTGCTTGAGTTGGTTGAGCTCACCGCCAAAGGCTGCCCGGTCTTCGGCGGCCAGAGTTGGGATTTCAGCATACAGTGCCTTGAGCTCGACAGCCTTCAATAGGTCGGCCTTAACCTCGAGCGTAGCAAAACGCTGCCGCAAAAGCTCCGCCACCTCAGTAATCCGGGAATTTTGGTAATTCATATTCCTAATAAGTATAGCAAATTCTGAGCTGTAACAGGTTACATTACATCGTAATGGTTAGGTTTAGTTAGAGGACGGCGTTGAGGTCGGCGTCGAGCGACGTATCATTGAGTGAACTGTCGAGCGAACTGCCATCGGCATCCAGGGCTTGAGCGGTCTGGGTCAGATCAGCCTGGGTTTTAATCGTCGTGGGTACAGCGTGCGTAGCGCTGGCGTCAGCAGTCGACGCAGTAGATGTCTTGGCCTGGTTATGCATGGCTATAAATTTGTATGAGCCAAACCCTAAGACACCAACGACAAGCAGGGCAACAATGACGGCGGTGGCTTCAAAGCCAGCCTGGTTGAGGAAGTTGGAGCGTTTCATTATTGGTTCTCCGTAGTATTAGTTGAGGTCGTCTTGGCGGACATAAGCGCAGTTAGAATCGCTCTGACTGATTTGCGATAAGCTTGCAATGTGTCATGGGCATTCCTGACAGCCGTCTTTACCGTAGCGATCGAAGTGGCTGGGTCAGTAGTGGTGCAGTCAACGACGCCACTGACAGATTTCAGGGTAGCAACCGCAGCCGTGGCGTTCGCCTTTTGGGCGTCAGCCGTAGCGACCAAAGCATCGTAATTGCTGACAGCTAGGTTATTCTTGGTCTGGAAATCCTGGAGTTTGGTGTAGGCAGC
>DHXQ01000010.1:17014-18150 GCA_002413755.1 Candidatus Saccharibacteria bacterium UBA5152
CGCTGGGCGACTGTCTTCGCTGTGTGGTCCACGCGCTTGGTCTGGACCAGTTCTTTGGCCTTTTGGCGGAGCGTGTCGGCACTGTCCGGTGTTTTGGTGGTTGTCGTGGTTGTGCCGCTATCGGTTTCAACCTCTGACTGGGAGGTGGTATCGTCTGCTCCTTGCAGGGCAGACACCGGTGCGGTCGCTAATACGCCCATGCTGACGATTCCCACTAGCACCAGGGCGATCTTTTGTGTAGATATATGCATAATTGTACCTTGTTTAAAGCTAATATAAGCATAGTTGTAATTGCTTGTGTTTGCAACTGGATAACTGGTCGGTCTACACTATAGGTATGCCAAGTTTCTCATTTGATGCCGTTTCCGATTACGACAAAGCCGAGATGAACAACGTCTTCGACCAAACCGAGCGCGAAATTACCTCGCGTTACGACTTCAAGGGTACTCCGGCCGCTATCGAGTGGTTAACCGACAAGACTGGAGTTAAGATTATCGGCGCCAGCGAATGGCAGATTGACTCGATTCTGGAAATTATCCGCAAAAAGCTGGCCACCCGCGGCCAGAGCCAAAAACTGCTCGACACCTCCAAGGAAATCATCGAGAGCAACCTCAAAGCCAGCAAAGAAGTCCCCTTCAAAAAGGGCCTTGATCAGGAAAAGGCCAAGAAGATCACTGCCCTGATCCGCGACACCTACCCCAAGGTCAAGCCACAGATCCAGGGCGACGTGGTGCGCGTCGTCAGCAGCAGCAAGGACGACCTGCAGGCTGTCATGCAACTGATCGCCGCCAAGGATTTCGATTTTCCGGTCACTTTCACGAATTACCGCTAACTTATTCCGTCACAAAGTCTTCGCCCCGGCGCCATTCGACTGCCCGAGTACCGAGCCGCAGCGCCATAGCATCGGCGCGCGACAAATTTGTTTTCCGCCGTATGTCCCGTATCGCCATTTCGTTTTGGAGATCTAAATTGCGAACTGCCTCGAAGCGCAAAGACGGAGTCGAAAAAAATATTGGATAACTGGGCCCACTGTCCAATTCGCGAAGCTGCCCAGTCCGGGCCAGGTATTCATAACTCTCCAGGTAGCGGACAGCCTTATCAACATGTGCCTTTACGAGCCACGTTTGGGTAACCAG
>DHXQ01000011.1:0-3847 GCA_002413755.1 Candidatus Saccharibacteria bacterium UBA5152
GGGCGCACTAATGACGTTATGCAATTCATACGGTCGGTTTCCCTCACCCAAGGCCGGTAAGGACATTGTCGAAAAGGCGGCAAAGGTCAGCGGAGTATCGGTGCTGGCGTAGGTCAGTGACTGAGCAGCGGCGTAGGCTTGAAAAGCCCCGACCCGACTCTTGATGATATGCATTTTCCAGATGTAGATAACTATCAGAAGCAGTAGCGCCAGCCCGATGATAACCAAAAATGACGCGAGACCGTACCGGCCGAGGGCATTTTGCTCGGCCAACCCCAGCAAAGACAGGAAGCCAATCGTCAGGAATATAAGCGCATTGAGATAGCTCATCAAATTTCTAACGACGGTGGTCGGTTTTGACATGGTTTCGAAAATTATTTGTTGCGTGGTGCGGGGCCGCGGCCGCCAGGTTTGCGGTCGTGGTAACGCAGTTCGTGCTTGAACTGGTCAAGACGGACGATGTAGTTTTCGTATTTGTTATACAGCTGCGAATATTGGAAGCTCGGAGTCAGGATTTTGCCCAGCCGGTTCTTTGCCTCAAGATATTCAACGAGCGAGTAGAAGTCGCCATCCCCGGAGACAAGGATCATTTTGTCATAATTGCTGATTTCCTTCATGGCCCACAGTACTAGGTCGGCGTCGATATTGCCTTTCACCGGTTTCTTTTCGGGCGGGTCGTGATGTTCGGGTTTTTTGCCGTTTTCGTCGGGCTTGGCATCAACGACCTGATCATGTTGCGGTTTGCTCATGTCGTAGGTCGGTTTGAGGACGATCATATAGCCGGCGTCGTGCAGCTGCTCGTAGAGGGCTTCGAATTCGGGAACGTACCCGATGAACATAAAGGCCTTGGTAACACCGTGCTCGTCGGCCAGCCAGTGGCGGAATTTTTGCCAGTCCATCTTCCAGCCAAACTTCTGAGTGCCGACGTTGAGGTTCTG
Organism: Candidatus Saccharibacteria bacterium UBA5152; assembly: GCA_002413755.1. Taxonomy (GTDB): domain Bacteria; phylum Patescibacteriota; class Saccharimonadia; order Saccharimonadales; family UBA4665; genus UBA4665. The sequence goes on from DHXQ01000011.1 coordinate 939, forward strand.
ACTATCAATGAAGGCATAGACATTTTTGGGTTTGGGGGATGGAGTCATGTGTCTATAGTATCATTTTTCGTCGTTTTTTTAACACCGCTGAGTCTACTATGGCACCGGATATGTAATATAATAATTATGACCCTGTACAAAATTAAGATATAATATAGTGTAATGACATTGATAAGGGGGTTGCGTTATGAAGCGCATAGCTACGCTGGTATGTTTCTTGATTCTAAGTTTGTGTACGGCCGTACTCCCAACCGTATCCGCCGCTGCAGTGGGTTACGCCCCCACTGAGGGTGCAAGCTTCAACAATCCACGCGGTACTCGCGCCCAGCAACTGGTATTAACCAATCAAATCGCTGCCGCGATCGATAACGTTCCGAAAGGCAGCGTCATCCGTGTAACCGCCTACTCGATGAGCGAGGCTACCCTGCGCGATAAGCTGATTGCCGCCCACAAACGCGGCGTTGATGTTCGAATGATCCTGGACGACCACGTCACGACTGCCGACATGGCTAAACTACAGACGGTCCTCGGCAAGGATAGGACCAAGGGTAGCTTCCTTATCCAATGCAAACAGAGTTGCATGAGCGACACCGGTATGATGCACGCCAAGTACTTCACCTTTTCACGAACCGGTAGCGTCACCCATGTCACGATGGTGAGCAGTGGTAATCCAACTTACACCGGCGAGAGCATCCTCTGGAATGATATGTACACCGTGGTCGGCAATGTGCCAATCTATAACAGCTTTATCGACTATTTCACCGCCATGCTGGCTGACAAAAACAACCCCGACTATTACCGGACGGTGACCGATGGCAAATACAAATCATTCTTCTACCCGCAAGCGCAGACAGATGATCCGAATGACACCATCATCCAATCGCTGGCTGGCGTTAAGTGTGACGGCGTCGGTACCGGCTACGGCTATCAGGGTCACACCGTCATCAAGATCGCCATGTTCCGCTGGTCGGCCGCCCGGGCCAGCATCGCCCGCCGGCTGTGGGACCTCGATAATCAGGGCTGTGTGGTTCAGGTGATCACCAACAAGAGTTCCGACGTTGCTCAGGAAGTATTCGCAGCCCTGCTCAAGCCAGGTGGCAAGCACGGTGGCATTGATGTCTTTAACGGCCAATTTGACTTGAACGGCGACGGCCACCGTGATGTCTACATCCACCACAAATACATGGCCATCGACGGTAACTACGCTGGCGACACCACAGCTAAAGTCACCTTCATGGGCAGTATTAACTTCGAATGGGGACCAGAACGCGACTCCAACGAGGACATGCTCAAGATTACTGATAATGCAACGAACAATACCTTCATGGCAAACTTCAATCTGATGCGCGACAAATACACTGCGCCAATAAAAACCGTCCCGACCACCACTGAGCTCAATGCCTTAGCCGGACCCGCAGACCTCAGCGACGAGGAAGAAGACCAGGCCGTAAACTAGACGAACTTAGGTGCGGTCAGGTGCTGGCGACGAGCTTCGTTGGCCCACTGATCGGCCAGCTCGTTGCCCGGGTCGTCGTTGTGGCCGCGCACCCAGACGAGCTTCGCCTGGCTGGCGCGGTACAGCGGGCAGACTTCCTGGACGATATCGAGATTTTTGATCACCCCGCCCTTCTTCTTCCAGCCGGCTGCTTCCCACGCCAGTGACCATTTGGTAATGACGTTGATCCAGAATTCGCTGTCACTGTAGATTTCGCAGGGCTGGCCATCGGCATGCTTGAGGGCGGCGATGATAGCAAAGCCCTCCATGCGGATATTGGTAGTCTGAGCGCCGCTCGGTTCGCCGCCGAGTACCGCTGGTTTGCTGTCAAGGATGACCGAATAGCCACCGGGGCCCGGGTTCGGGCTGGCGCTGCCGTCGGTGTGGTAGGTTAACATCTGACTAGTATAGCATCCCAAATCTACTTGGCAGGCTCTTCAGGAACCACAACCCATAGAATAAGATACGGCAAAAGACCCGGCAGTCCACCCGGTATGAGCAGTACGACGGCGATAACTCGCACAATCGTTGCGTCGATACCGAAGTATTCCGCCAGTCCGCCGCAGACGCCGGCAATTTTCTTATCAGTTCTCGAACGATATAGTTTCTTCATATGGTTATTGTAACACTACCGCTCGAGCTCTTTGAAAGCTTTTTGCAAAACGGTCAGCATCTTGGCGTAATCGGCCTGTTTACTCTGTCCGCGGGTATAGAAATAGACGATATTATCAACGACTTCGATGCTGATATTGAGCCCAGCATCATACAGGTAGGCCATGAAACCCGGGTTGAGTAACTCAAAGCTGGTTACCTTATCCATATCAGTTGCCGACACTGCGTAATGTTTGTTGAAATCGGGCCATTCCATACTGACCTTTTGGTACTGGCGCCGGCGACGCCAGGCACTGATGTCTGGCAAATGCCTGTCTCGCAGACCACTGGCTTTGCGCCGGATCAGGATGCCGCCATATGACTTGGGCAAATTCACCTGCCCGATCAAATACTCCACGCGGCTGTCGGCGTTTTTGCGCGGAATGTAGGTATACATTTGGACAACGACACTGTTCCAGTTGCCTATGACATGGTTGTTGACGTCCGAGTTCTTAAACTCCGCCTTATCAAAAAGCTGCCCACGCTGCGGCAGCAGCAGCCAGCCCATGTCAGGGCTATAATACAGGCCATTCTGCTGGGCGAAGTGCTGCATACCAGCTCGCAGCATGCCGATATCCTCAGTTGCCTGGCCGATGTAATCGAGTACCCAGTCATTCCCCTGCCGTTTGAAATGCCAAAATTCCGTGAACGGCATATTGTCGGTGTAAATCGTTTGCCGGGCTATCGTATCAATCAACGAGTCGTTGGCTACACCGTTAACATAGGCTGTGAAGCCGTCGCCAGCATTGTCGGCAGCATCGAC
>DHXQ01000011.1:4117-6214 GCA_002413755.1 Candidatus Saccharibacteria bacterium UBA5152
TTCAGCTGCCCGAGCGCCACCATCATCACATACATATGATTGTAGAACCGGTCCGAGGTGTAGGTCCGCATACTCTGGACATTGAACGTCGACCAATCAGCCTGGAATTTATAAAATACCTCGCTGATACGGCTTGTGAGTGCCTCCGCGTGCCATGCCGGATCCTGGCTGGCGGCGTGTTGGATCGCTGCTTGAGTCGCTTTTGTCTTCTTGAAAAGCCGGCTTAAATAATTATTGACACCGCTATGGACGCCGATTGCCGCGCCAATGCCGACTATAATGCCAAAACCAGCACCACCGAACATACATAGTCCCGTGACGATCAGCCCGACAATACTGCCGGCCAATATCGCCAGCCCCTTGGTTTTACGTTTCAGTGTCCAATTAGCGGCATAGTAGGCCGGGAAATAACCGACGGCTGCCAGACCTAAACCGCCCCCGGAACCACCGCTCGAGGAACCGCCGCCACCCCCACGAGCAAACACAGGTTGTAAACCATGAAAAGTTTGAAGCAATGTTAGTTGAAATGACATATGTTATTTTTGGCACAAAACTATGCACCAATTATAACATTTAACAATTACATTCCCCAGTTGAGGCCGAAGATATTGCCATCCGGATCTGCGAACCAGGCGGCCTTTGCCTCGGCATTGTCACCCATCACATGAATATCACCTTCCAGCTTGGCCCACTCGAAGTCATAATGTATAAATTCGACGCCCTTCGCTTTCAGGTCAGCCACAATGCCTTCAATATCCTCGACGTTCCACGAAGCTGTTGTTGCCTTATTGGTGCCGGCAAATTCCGAAACATAGACAAAGAAGCTGACTCCGCCGCTTTCGAACGACACCCCGCCCTGGTTTTCACCAGTTTGCTTGAGGCCAAGCGTTTCAATATAGAACTTACGGGCCACTTCGATATCTTTCACGGCGATCATGGCCTGAATTTTATAGTCCGCTAACATGTTGTGCCTCCTAATTATGCATACATCATACCCTCTTATAGAACAGGTGCAGTAAGTATTTCGTATTCGGGAATAATTTCGGTACAAACATCATGCTTATGCTTAGAACGTTTCCGATTAACGGGAGTGCATTTGACACACTACGTCATCTACGATAAGCTTTCCTTTGTATGTTTTTTCGCGGAGGTGGAGAAATATACAACATCACCCCTGTTAGCCTATCACAATATTAATGGATTCGAGGGTTAACACACGGGGGGGTATAAGGAGGAAATACTATATATGAGATATGCCGCCATTACAGCGGTTGTCTTTGGTGGTGCCATGATGTTGGCACCCGGCAGCCACACGTCGTTACACGATGCGAGCAAAACTAACATTACACTCGCACATTCATCATCGAAGATTACCAAGATCATCGCGGCCACCCAGCTGGTTGCGGTAAAGACCAGGCCGAACGTGAAACTTGCCAGCGCAGCTGAATCAGCCAAGCCTGTAGCCGCACCGGCGCCCGTCATGGTCACTGTCGCCGCTGGCGATTCCTTAACAAGTATTGCCGATGCCAACAGCACAACAACCCAGCGGCTGTTTGATGCCAACACTGACGTAGCCAATCCTAACCTGATATTCCCTGGCAAAGAACTGCGGGTACCTGCCGCTAACGAGACATTGCCTACCCGGCCAATGCCCGCTCCGGCGGCGGCCGTCAGTGCGGCTGTCCAGTCCGCTGCACGTGCGTCATCCAGCGTGAGCACTTCCGCCTCGGCCTCAGCCGCCGCCGTCGCTAGTGGTAGCGTCTGGGACAGTCTCGCCCAATGCGAATCAGGCGGCAACTGGGCCATCAATACCGGCAACGGATTCTATGGTGGCTTGCAGTTCACGCTCGGCACCTGGCAAGGTCTTGGCGGCACTGGCCTACCAAGCCAAGCCAGTCGCGAAGAACAGATTGCCCGTGCCGAAGCCTTGCAAGCTCGTAGCGGTTGGGGCCAATGGCCAGCCTGCTCTGCCAAGCTCGGACTGATGTAAGATCAATCTGCCAAAAACCCGCCCCTTCTAGTCAGAAGTGGGCGGGTTTTTGATTGGTAGCAGAATTACGCAGGACTATCGGCAGTCGGCTGCAGATGATCAAATAC
>DHXQ01000011.1:6371-9596 GCA_002413755.1 Candidatus Saccharibacteria bacterium UBA5152
ACTTCCATTTGCTTGCCCTTGCTGCAGTACATTCGGAAGTCATCCGGGAAATCGCCCTCTAGCGAAACTGGTTCCAACCATTTGCGGCTGGCCGGATACTCCAAGCGCGAGCCAACGCCACTTTTGCTGCCGATAGCGACAATATGCATAGCAGTATGGTGGTCGATGGTAATCGACATCATGACCTTGCCAGCTTCGTTGGTTGATAAAAAGTAGACGTAATCATCATCTAACTTACCTGCCGCCATGGTTTGCAGTCCTACGGAATTGGCCGCATCAGCCGGCGCAAGTACCAGACTATCACTGCGCGCAAAGTACCGCGTCCAGATCATATCAAAGAATCGCAGCCGAACCACTGCGATCGCCGCGATGATTACCAGCACAACCCAGACTGCCTTATGGTCAGCCAAATAGGTACCAATGTCAGCGGAGTGTATCATCTAGCCAGCATACCATCTTTAGTTCGATCACGAATGCCCGTTCGACGCCCAATGATGATGGCCGCGAACACCACGTCGATCACCAGTATATATAAGGTATAGGGCAAGCTCACCCAGTTGTAATCCGGCAGTGCCGCGACGGCAAAGCAACCAGCGATCGCCGCCAGCACGTAGGTCGATGCCGTTTCCTCTCCCGGCTTGCGCCAGGAGTGCACGACTGTCGGCAACGCCCCGATCAAATCAACAACCACAGTCGCCACCACGCCAACTGCCGGCGAATCGAAGACCTGCCACAGGATAATCCCGACGACTGCGCCGACCTGACAGATGATTTCAAAGCTGCCATACTTAACGTAACCACGGCGCACGCCAAGTATGACGATCAAAATAGTCTCTACGGCCACTGCGGCCGTGAAGCTGGCTGCAACATATTCGCCCGCCGTGATTGCGGCAGCGGTGGCTATGCCAGATAATAGCGTCCAGGTTATCCACGACACGATGTTCGGTTTGGTCTTGCCCCTCAAAATATCCCGGATGTACGGATAGGCTGAGATGATCATCAGGACAGCGGCAATGATGAGGAAGATGGTTTTCACGTTGTTTTGCTGTTCATTGCGTTATGTTTTGAATTCCTGCCTTAATATTACAACAGTTCGTGCAACTGTGTATGCAATGGTATGATTATTGTCATGAAGAGACGAGTTGCAGTCCGAGCGCTAATTTTACAAGACGGCAAATTACTTTGCGTCCGGCAAAAGCACTACTTTGAGGCGGTGTTTACCGAAGCCACCGATTTTTGGTGCCTGCCAGGCGGTGGCGTCGATGAGGGCGAAGCGCTTTTGCCTGCCCTGGAGCGCGAAATGATCGAAGAGCTCGGCATCAAACCAGTCATCGGTAACCTGTTATACGTTCAGCAGTTTTTGTACACCGACATGGAGCACATGGAGTTTTTCTTTCACGTCACCAACGCTGCCGACTATGCCCAGGTAGATCTATCTAAAACGACACATGGCGTTGCCGAAATCGCGGAACTCGATTTTATCGATCCGACACATGAATCAGTCCGGCCGGAATTTTTAAGCACCGAGAATTTGGTCGAACAAGCTGCCGCCGGCACAGCCAAGTTCTTCAGTTACCTCGACACACCGGCGCCAGCTTAACTGCCTTCGACCGGCAAGCCGCTATTGAACTCCAGTGTGGTGTGCGGAATATTCGTACAATAGTCGCTGACCAAGATTGGCTTATTACTATTGATCGGAATCAGGGACTGGGCTTTGACTTTGCTGGCATCGGGCTCGGGTAGCATATCGAGCCAGCAGCGTCCGTACCAATCGCTGGCGGCGAATTGGGTATGCAATGGCTTCCAGGCTGGGTTCTTGGAAATCTCGTTTGGCGAGCGGTAGTCATAGACGCCAAAGTCAAAACTGAAGTTGTGGGTTGACGGATGGCCGATGGCCGTCGCTATCAGCGTCCCAGCCGGATACTGAACCCGCTTCGGCGGCTTGTTGGGATCGCTGGCCGTATTATCTTTGATCGCGGCTGGACGCGTTTCGGCAATCTTTTGGAATCCCGGTGATAATGTATATAAGTGGTCGAATTTGAAAGCAATGCCACAGTCAGTTTCGAAAGTCACAATGTATTGGACCTCGTTTTGATCACCTTCGATATAGCGCGTGATCCCGGTGATAGTGGCGGTCATCGGTAGCTTAATATCCATCACTCCGTCCGGGCTATTGGCGAACACGAAGCCGCCGTGGGGTTTGTAATTGAAGCCGCGGTACTGCCCTGGTAACAAAACACCCGTCAGCGTCGTAGTGTCGACCGGGCTGTTATCAAACTTCAGGGGATTCGGGCAGGCCGGCGCCTTGCCTGACGTCGTTGCATACTTATTCTTTTGCGAGTCGTAAGTCCAGATCACATCTGCCGTTGGTTTAACAGAAATTTCGGCCGCCCGGGCGCTGCCCTGCGCGCTTGAGCGCTGGCTAGTCTTGCTGGCCGACATGAATGCATACGTCACTAACCCCAGCGAACCGAGCACGACTAAGATAATAACTAACTCGACGACACTAAAGCCACTTTGCGTCTGCTTTTGCCAATTTTTTTCGTAACGTTTCATAATGCTTATGATTTAAATCATAACACTTTTTAGGCAAGTATTTTTAGGAAGCTTGTGTATGTGTTTGGAGCCACAGCGCGATCGCCGGGATTTCTACATGCTCAACCGCCACTTGAACCACAAAATTTTCCAACTCTCCGGGTTCGGCCATGAAATGATAGTCGTTAATTTCTACAAAAGTTAACGCAGTCAGCATGGCCGTTCGCTTATTACCATCGTCAAATGGATGATCCCCAACGATTCCTCGACACAAGGCAGCCGCTTTATCGAAAATCGACTTATACAATTCTTCGCCGAATACTTGCTGGCGTTGGCTGGCTAATGCCGATTCAAGTCGACCAAGATCGCGAATGCCGTCTGAACCGCCGAACTGCTCGATCGCTAAAATATGCAACGCGAGCAAGACCTCGAGGCTAATGTACTTCATCGCTGGGCGAGATTTTTGAAGTCAGTTTTGTAACGCTCAAGTATAGATTTGGCCGCCTTGAGTACTTCTGCATCGTCAGCATTACCTGATTTCTTGCGAACGGTGATCTCGACTTCATCACCAACATCTACCCCAAGATTCTTGAGTTCTTTTGCTGGCAGCGTCGTGCCTTTGCTGGTGCCAATCTTGATAATTTTTTGAGTTGTCGTTACGGTTGTCATAGTTTTATCCTAGCACACATC
>DHXQ01000026.1:0-17784 GCA_002413755.1 Candidatus Saccharibacteria bacterium UBA5152
AGTCGTTTAAGTTTCCGCGAACACGCCAGCAAGGGTGAAATCCCGGGCGTCACTAAATCAAGTTGGTAGAAAGGAGTAAATACAGATGATTACAACAACAGACCCTATCGCTGATATGCTCACTCGGATACGCAACGCGATTGCCGTTCGCAAACACGAAGTCAGCATGCCCCACAGCAACGCCAAAGAAGCAGTCGCGAAACTCCTCAAGGAGAGCGGCTTCTTAGCCCGCGTCAGCACCAGCGGCGAGAAAGTTGGCAAGACCCTGACTATTCTCATCAATGACGAGTCAGAGAACGCCAAAATTACCGAAATTTCCCGCATGAGCAAGCCTGGCCGTCGTTACTACGTCGGTGCCAAGGAAATCCCAACAGTTAAGCGCGGCCGTGGTGTCGTTATCGTCTCTACCTCAAAAGGTATGATGACTGGTAAAGCCGCAATCGCTGCCGGCGTTGGCGGTGAATTAATTTGTAAGGTTTACTAACATGACGACTACAGAAGCTACCATCACCCAATTTCCCGTTGAACCACTTGAAGATTTATATGCCTCACGTGGATCGAAAGATGAGACGGCACGTGCTGCTATATGGCAGCTGGTCCAAGGTCTTGTCGAATTTGGTGTTAGCCCAGCGGATGTAGCGCATCACCTTACAGAAGAAGCAAAGAAAGTTAACTAAAGGAATAATATGAGTCGAGTTGGAAAACTACCGATCGAAATCCCGAACGGCGTGACAATCACTGTCGACTCTGACACCATTACGGTGACAGGGCCTAAAGGCACGTTGACACAGTTCACGCTGGAAGGTATAGATATCAAACAAGCAGACGGTGTCCTGACAGTCAGCCGTAATGACGATATGCCAAAAAACCGTGCCAAGCACGGCTTAATGCGCGCCCTGATCAACAACATGGTCCTCGGTGTCACCACCGGCTTCAGCAAAAAGCTGGAGATCACTGGTGTTGGTTACCGCGTTGCCATGGCTGGAGCTGGCCTGAAACTGAACCTCGGTTTCTCGCACGACGTAAACTTTGCGCTGCCGCAAGGCATTACCGCCGCTGTCGAGCAAAACACTATTACGATCAGTGGTAACAGCAAGCAGCAAGTCGGACAGATTGCCGCTGAAATCCGCGCTCTGAAGAAGCCTGAACCATACAAGGGTAAGGGTATTAAATACGAAGGCGAGCGCATTATCCGCAAGTCTGGTAAATCCGGAAAGGACAAGTAGGGCATAACTATGAATAATCTTGCACGTAAACTACAAACCCGCGCTATCCGTAAAAACCGGATTCGCACCACCGTCAGCGGCACAACTGCCCGCCCACGGCTGGCTGTTCATATCAGCCTGCTGCATGTCACCGCTCAGATTATCGATGACACTACTCACAAAACTATCGTCTATGCTTCGACCGTTGGTCAGAAGCAGGCCACTGGCACTTTAACTGAAAAGGCTGCCTGGGTTGGCGCTGAGATCGCCAAAAAGGCCAAAGCTGCCAAAATCACGACTATCGTTTTCGACCGTGGTGGCCGCCAGTATCATGGCCGCGTCAAAGCATTAGCTGACGCTGCTCGTAACGCAGGATTGGAGTTCTAATATGGCTGAGCAAACTACAGCTACAAACACTGCACCAGCCGCAACGCAGACACCTGCGTACAGCCCATCACAAGGTGGCCGCGGCGGTAACGACAACCGTGGCCGTGGTGGTAATGACCGCCGTCCACGCCGCCCGGAAATGCAACCAGAAGAAAAGCAATTTGACGAGCGTACGCTGCACGTTGACCGCGTGGCCCGCGTTGTTAAGGGCGGCCGCCGCTTCCGTTTCCGCGCTCTGGTTGTCGTTGGCGACCGCAAGCACAAAGTCGGTATTGGCATCGCTAAGGGTGCTGATGTCACTGCCGCCGTTACCAAAGCCACCGATGTTGCTAAGAAGCACATGGTGACAATCCCACTCTACAAAGGCACTTTGCCTCACGAAACTGAAGCCAAAGTCGCTGGTGCCAGTATCTTACTGAAGCCGGCCAGCGCTGGTACTGGTCTGATCGCCGGTGGTGTTGTCCGGACCATCTTGGAAGTTGCTGGAATTAGTAACGCTCTGAGTAAGTCTCTTGGTTCAACCAACAAAGCCAACACAGCCTACGCTACACTTGCTGCTCTCGAACTTCTGGTTCCAGCCGGCAAGTGGGTGACGACCCTCAATGACGGCAAGCGCTCAAACGCTAAGACTGACGCCAAAGATGCTAAGCCAGCAGAAAAGGCCGCGAAAGCGCCTGCTCCAAAAGCAACAGCCAAGAAAGCTGAGGAAAAATAATGAAGTTTAACGAACTACAAACCAACCACAAGCAATCCGCCAAGCGCGTTGGTCGCGGTATTGCCGCTGGTCAGGGTAAAACCGCTGGTCGTGGTACTAAGGGCTACGGCTCACGTACCGGTTCCAAGGCAAAGCCTGGATTCGCTGGTGGCCAGAACCCGATCATGCAAGCCCTACCTAAGTTGCCTGGCTTCAAAAGTCACCGCATCAAGATGGAAGTGGTCTTTACCGACCAACTTGCCCGCGTCAACGCTAAAAATGTTGACTGTCATACTTTGGCTGAAGCTGGCTTGATCAGCAACCCATTTGTCCGGGTTAAGCTTTTGTCACGCGGCGACATCACCAAAGCTGGTGCTGTCCACGTCCAGGGCGCCAGCAAGACCGCCGTTGCAGCCGTCGTCAAAGCCGGTGGTACAGTCACTATCGTGGCCCAGATAGGTCGCCCTGCCAGCAAAAAAGCTGACCAGAAAAAGTCCGACAAATAGGTAGTTTTTACAGCTATCCTAGCTGTCTCCCGAACCTCGTTGTATACTAGAGGGCAATGGTGTCTACAATTTCTGATATTTCAAATTCTTTGGGGGAAAACACGTGAACTGGAAAGTAATTGGTCGGTCCTTAAAAGACAAGGACATGCAAAAGCGCGTCTTCGCAGTGCTCGGTATTCTAATCGTCTATCGGGTATTGGCGCATATTCCCGTACCTATAGCTGACCCTCAAACGCTCCAACAAGTCCTATCCAACATCATTTCCAGTGGTGGTAACTCCCAATTCCTGAGCTTCCTGAACGTCTTGTCTGGTGGTGCGATTGCCAAATTCTCGATCATGATTGCCGGCCTGGGCCCATACATTAACGCCTCGATCATTATGCAGCTCCTAACCAAGGCTATACCTAAGTTAGAAGCCATGCACAAAGAGGGTGAGTATGGCCAAAAACGCATCAACCAGTACACCCGTATCCTGACATTCCCACTGGCCATTATCCAATCAATCGGTGCCATCTATCTGATCCGCCAGACCGCGCAATCTATCGGTGGTGTCGGTGATATTACAGCCAACGCCAGCCTGGGTCAGTGGGTCCTGATGGTTGCCGCCCTGACAGGGGGATCGATGCTGCTGATGTGGCTCGGCGAGCTCGTGACTGAACAGAGCCTCGGTAACGGTATCTCACTGTTAATTACCGTCGGTATTGTGAGCAGCCTGCCAACCACAGTCGCCAGCATTGGCGGCGGCATCCTTGAGAAAGGCCACACTACCACGATTTTCGGACATAATTTCGCGATTCACACCCAGTCGCTGCTGCTGGCCGCCGTTATCTTATTGGCGGTAATCATCGTGACGTTACTTGTGGTGAAACTCAATGAGGCGGCCAGAAATATTACGGTGAATTATGCCAAACGTGTCCAGGGTAACCGGGCGTACGGCGGCGTCACAACTATTCTGCCGGTCAAGCTTATTACGGCTGGTGTGGTGCCAATCATCTTCGCAGTCGCCTTCATGAGCGTCCCGACATTCGCTGGCTCGCTGTTCGCCAACTCCAGTAACGCCCACTTGCAGACGATTGCCGTCCATCTTCAGACTTGGTTCCAGCCGCCAACCAGCGCCCAGGCATTTGCTGCTGGTGGCTGGCACTCCTACGTCTATCCCGTCGTCTACTTCCTATTGGTGTTCGTCTTCACGTATTTCTATACCAGTATCACATTCAACTCCAAAGAAATTGCCGAGAACTTACACAAGCAGGGTGGCTTTATCGAAGATGTCCGGTCCGGTGCTCAAACCGAGAAATACCTGTCAAAGATTGTCAACCGTTTGACTTTCTCCGGAGCCCTTAGCCTGGGTCTACTAGCCTTACTGCCAATCGTGGCTCAGATGTTCCTGAGCTCCAGTATTGCCCTGGGCGGCACCAGCGTCTTGATCTTGGTCTCGGTTGCCCTGCAAACGCTGCGGGCAGTTGAATCACGGGCCCTGATGGTGACGTACGACCAGTACAGCCGTTCGGATTACTTCTACGAGCCTGAGACTGCCCTCGAAGCTGCTACCGGTGCTACCCGGCTCAAATTCTTCCGTCGAGGTAAGACGGATAAGTCGTCCGATAGCGACGAAAAATAATGATGTATAGTTTCGCGCATATCCCTGTTAGCCCTTTACAAAAGGCCAGTCAGTCTGGTACAATAAATTGTTGTTATATTTATGGCCATAAATAAGGAAGTTATCGAGTTAACGGGTACAATTATCGAGCCCCTCCCAGGGACTCAGTTTATTGTAGAACTCGAAAATGGCCATCGAATTATAGCTCACGTTGCTGGCAAGATGCGGAAACACTTCATCCGTATTGTACCCGGCGACAGCGTGACAGTTGAGTTGACCCCTTATGATCTTACTAAGGGCAGAATCACCTATCGCAAGTCCTGAAGGAACCTTTACATCACGGCATTTCTTGGGCGAACCTCTGCGTTCCGCGCTTACCGTACTTACTAGTACGGCTCGCTTACGGTACTCGACGTTCATCCCAAGCTATACCGCGCTGAAAACGTTCCCGAGAGATATTATTACAAATTTAAGCAGTGTGTCATTACCACATTCAAGGAGGCAATGATCCGTATGAAAGTACGTGCAAGTGTCAAGAAGATCAGTCCTGATGACAAGATCGTGCGCCGCAAAGGGCGTTTATATGTCATCAACAAAATGAAACCTAAGCATAAGCAGAGGCAGGGTTAAGTATGGCTCGCATTTCAGGAGTAACCATTCCGAATGAAAAGCAGACTTGGGTTGCTTTGACTTATGTTCACGGTATCGGCCGCAAGTCGAGCTACGATATCTTGAACGGTGCCAAAGTTGAGCCTACCGTCCGCGTCAAAGATCTGACCGATGCCGAAATTGGCCGGATTCAGGAGATTATTAGTAACGATTACACAGTCGAAGGTGAGTTGCAGCGCATCGTTAGTGGCAACATCAAGCGTTTGAAGGATATCAACTCCTATCGCGGCCTGCGCCACAAGGCAAACTTGCCAAGTCGTGGCCAACGCACCAAGACCAATGCCCGCACCCGCCGTGGTCGCAAATTAACTGTCGGTGGCACGGCTAAGAAAGTCGCGTCAAAGACGTAGGAATTCATGATGGCAGAAGCAACTATCTCTAATAAAAGTGGAAATTCTACAACCAAAGCTCCCGTAAAGGCAGCGACCAAGAAGAAGGCCAAGCGCAGCGTACCCCAGGGTCAAATGCACGTTATGGCAACTTTCAATAATACGATCATCACTTTCAGCGATAACAACGGTGGCGTCCTGGCATCATCCAGCGCTGGCGCCTGTGGTTTCCGCGGCTCCAAGAAGGGTACGGCTTACGCCGCCCAAGTCGCGGCCGAGCGTGTCGTCCAAGCCGCTAAGCAGCAATTTGGTACATCTAAGGTCGACGTCTTCATCAAAGGCGTAGGACTCGGCCGCGATGCTGCTGTCCGCGTCCTGGCTGGTGCTGACATCGCTGTTGACAGTATCAAGGATGTCACCGGCGTTCCACACGGCGGCGTTCGTCCGAAGAAAGCTAGGAGGGTCTAACCATGGCACGTGATACTCAATCTATTGTCAAGATGAGCCGCCGTGAAGGCTACGCCCTTCACCCCAAAGCTCACAAAGCCCTGGTCAAGCGTACCGCTATGCCAGGCCAGTCGGCTAATGGCCGATACCGTGGCAACAAAGGTAGTCAATACTCCTTGCAGCTGCGTGAAAAGCAAAAAGTTAAGCGCCTGTACGGCCTGCTCGAGAAGCAGTTCAGTAACCTGATGAAGGAAGCTACCAAGTCCCAGGGACAGTCCGGTACGCTCCTCTTACAGTTACTGGAACGCCGTGCTGACAACGTTGTCTACCGCGCTGGTTTTGCGACCAGCCGCCGGGCAGCCCGTCAGCTAGTCACCCATGGTCACTTTTTGCTGAATGGCACCCGCGTTGACATTCCATCGATCCGGATTAAGCCTGGCGATGTACTGACAGTTCGCCCCCACAGCCAACAGACTGAATACTTCAAGAAACTTGATGATGTCAGTCCTGTCCCCCCATCGACCCCTGAATGGGTTTCCGAAAACCGGAAGAAATTTGAAGTTAAGGTCACCGGCGTACCAAGCCGTGAAGATGCTGAACCAGATATCAATGAACAACTAATTGTCGAGTACTACTCACGCTAAATCTATCAATAGGAGAGGATGAAACAATAATGGCACAACACATTCACACACCAGGGCTCGTAGCCGTAGATGATCACGCTGCAACCAGCGCCACATTTACAGTGGAGCCGCTGCACAGTGGCTACGGCATGACACTCGGCAACTCGCTTCGTCGTGTTTTACTTTCGAGCATTTCCGGCGCTGCAATCACCAGTTTCAAAATCGAAGGCGTGACCCACGAATTTACCACTATCAAAGGTGTTAAAGAAGATGTCGTTGACATCATGCTGAACCTCAAGGGTATTCGTTTTCGCGTTTACGGCGACGAAGTCCAAAACCTGCGCATCGTTAAAAAGGGCAAGGGCCCTGTTACTGCTAAAGACATTGAAGTAAACGCTGATGTTGAAGTCGTCAACCCGGAGCACATTATCGCTACAATCGATGACGACAAAGCTAACTTCACGATGGACCTGGTGGTTGAAGTCGGCCGCGGTTACCGCACAATCGAAGAAGGTACTGCCAAGAAAGCCAGCGACATGATCGCCCTCGACGCAGTCTTTACTCCTGTCCTGCGTGTTCGCTACAAAGTTGAAAACACCCGCGTCGGCCAGGTAACTGACCTCGACAAGCTGCTGCTGACCATCGAAACCGATGGTTCACTCAGTCCCCGCGATGCTTTTGAAGAATCGGCTGCTATCCTGGTTAACCAATATACTGCACTCGCCGGTACAACTCGCGTTACCGTCCCAGAATCGACCGCCAGCAACAGCGGCTCACCACTGGCTGAAGAGCTTGGCTCTGACGAATCTGGCGCCCTCAGCACTTCTATCGAAGACCTCAACCTATCAGCCCGCACCACCAACGCATTGATAAATAACGACATTCACACCATCAAAGACCTGTTTTCTTTGAACGATGCTGAACTGCGCGACCTCAAAGGTTTCGGCAGCAAAGCTCTTGATGAAGTGAAAGAGAAGTTAGCGGAACTGGAGCTCTAACATGCACCGACACGGATATAAAGGAAAGAAATTCAACCGCGAACGCGATCAACGCCGCGCCCTGGTCAAGGGTCTGGCTGATAGCCTCGTGAAGTATGAATCAATCGAGACGACCTTGCCAAAGGCAAAGGAAGTCGTGCCATACATCGAAAAGCTGATTACTAAGGCCAAGAAGGGCGACCTCCACAACCGCCGTCAGATCATCGCTAAGTTGCAAACCATCGCCAGCGCCCACAAGCTGGTTGACGAAATTGCCCCTAAGATGGCCGGCCGCAGCAGCGGACACGTTCGGATCGAAAAGACCCGCACTCGCCGTGGTGACAACGCCCAGCTAGCTCGCGTCAGTTTTGTTGATGACCTGAGCCAGGCGCCAGTCGCGGTTGCTGCTAAGCCTGCCGTCAAAGCTGCTGCTAAACCAGCTACGACCGCTAAACCTGCGACAAAAGTTGCAGCCGCCGAGGAGACAAACTAATGAAAATTACTAAAACTTACAGCGCGAAGCCCAGCGAAGTCGTGCGCAGCTGGTACGTCATTGACGCCAGCGAAGCACCACTTGGCCGCGTGGCAACCCGCGTCGCCACTCTGCTAACCGGCAAAGAGAAGCCAATGTTTACCCAGCACATCGACTGTGGTGACTTCGTAGTCATCATCAACGCCAAAGACACCTACGTCACCGGTAAAAAGGGCGACGATAAGGTCTACTACCGGCACAGCGGCTATCCAGGTGGTATCAAATCACGCACTTTCAACGAAACCATGGACCTCGATCCAACGACCGCCATCCAGCACGCTGTTCGCGGCATGTTGCCAGTCAACAAACTGCGCGACGGTCGTCTGGCGCGTTTGAAAGTGTACGCTGGTGCTGAGCACAACCACGAGGCCCAGAAGCCTCAGACGCTATCGCTCAAGAAGGGAGATAAATAATGGCTGAAGATACTACAACTGTAGCAGCAGAACCTGCTGTTGAAACCAAAGCCGCTCCAAAGGCAACCGCCGCCGCGTCCAAGGGGGCTGGAAACTACTTCTACGCCCTCGGTCGCCGCAAGAGCGCAACTGCTCGCGTCCGCCTCAGCGTAGGCGGCAAGGGTGTCATCCTCGTCAACGAGAAGCCCGCTGACGAGTATTTTGCTGATAGCAAATACTTGCTGTCTAAGCTCAACCAGCCATTTGTGGCTCTGGCTCAAGAGAACACCTACACGATCACCACTCATGTTAGTGGTGGCGGCCACGATGGCCAGATCGAAGCCATCCGCCTCGGTATCTCTAAAGCCCTCGCTCTTTTGAACGGGGACCTGAAGAGTACCCTGAAGCGTGCCGACCTCCTCGGTCGCGACTCACGCGAGAAGGAACGCAAGAAGTTTGGTCTCAAAGGCGCTCGTAAACAAAGACAATTTACAAAGCGTTAACAATCACTTCAGATCGGGAAACCCGCATGTATATGCGGGTTTCTTGTTGACATCGGGGCAAAAGCGTTTTAGGATGGAAGTAATGAATCGAATCGTAAGCTTTATCAGTTGGTATCTGTTCCCAGGCAAACATCTGGCTGTTTCTCCTGTGTACTCCAAATATCGACGATATCGCTAACCCGACTGAAATACACAAGAAAGACCGCCAAAAGGCGGTTTTTCTATTACTATCATAACCACGAAAAGATATCATGAGAACTATTGGAGAATGTATAACCTGTGCCCCTGTTGAAGCGCTACTGGAAAGGGGCCTCAGCCCTGACCAGATTGAACAAATTGGAAGGGCGGCCGCGGCCGGGGCAGACGCGAGATGTGATAAACCGCCCGAACGAATGCCTGGCGGCTGGATGCGCTGCCACGCACACCGGCTAGCGACAGCGGCACTGGTTGGTGCCGAGCTGGGAATCCAGACCGCCGAAGCTCTTCAAGCGGCCAACAATACGGTATAATGAAGGCAATGAATACACAACCTGTTATCCTGACCGGCCTGCGTGCCAACAATGACCTCCATATCGGCAATCACTTCGGTGCACTTTTGCCATTGATCGACATGGCCCGGACCAAATCTGCCGACTATCAGATCAATTTATTCGTGCCAGATTTGCATAGCTTCACCACGCCGATCGATCATGCCGAATTACAGGCCCAGATCGTGCACAATATCCGCTTGTTTGCGGCAGCCGGTTTGCCACTCGACGACCCGAATATCCACATCTACCGTCAAAGCTATGTCCCAGCCCACAGCGAACTGACGTGGATCCTGGATTGCTTCACCGGTTTCGGTGAAATGTCTCGGATGACGCAGTTCAAGGATAAATCAGCCAAGTTGAACGAAGATCGGGTAAGTGTCGGACTTTTCAACTACCCTGTGCTAATGGCAGCCGATATATTACTCTACGGTGCCAGTTACGTACCGGTGGGCGAAGATCAGAGCCAGCATCTGGAATTCACCCGTAATATCGCCGAGCGTCTAAATAACCAGTTTGGCGAGCTATTCACAGTACCGAAGCCCGTCAAGGACCAACACACGTTCTTTGGCAAAGACCAAGGTCTGCGCATCAAGGACCTCGTCGATCCGACCAAGAAGATGAGCAAGAGTGACGAATCGGCCAAGGGGATTATCTTCCTAGGTGATGCGCCCGAGGAAGCCGCCAGGAAGATCATGGGCGCCACTACTGATTCGGTTGGCGTCGTGCATTATGACCCAACCAATCAACCGGGCATCAGCAACTTGCTGACAATTCACGCCTTATTATCTGGTGAAACGATAGAGGCTGTCGCCGAGCACCACGATGGCGACACCAGCTACGGTGACCTCAAAAAAGAAGTCGCCGAACAGGTCAAAGACTTTTTGACCGACTTCCAAGCCAAACTGACCGAAGTTAATGACGCGCAGTTGCTCGCTAAGCTTGAGGCCGGTGAGGCCGCCATGAACCTAATCGCCGACGCTACGCTCCTGAGAGTCCAACAAGCCGTCGGCTTACGGCCAAAGGCGGCGTAAATCATGGCAAATCTCGAAGTTTCCCGGGCCCAACGGCTTGATCAATATGTCGTGGAGCTGATGCCGATGCTAACTCGCAGTTTTGCTATTAAGCTGATCGCCAATGGTAAGGTTACCGTCAACGGTGAAGTCGTCACTAAGGCTGGCTACAAGATGCGCTTTGGCGATAAAGTGGCTGTCGACCACGACGACCAGCTCTTCAAGCAAATCCCGGAGATTGATCTGGAAGTCATTTACGAAGATGCCGACTGCGTCGTGATCAACAAGCCCGCCGGGCTTTTAACCCATAGTAAGGGTGCCTTTAATCCCGAAGCCACCGTTGCCACCTGGCTCCGTGGCCGCTTGCACAGCATGGAAGGCGAGCGCGCCGGTATCGTCCACCGGCTTGACCGCGCCACCAGCGGCGTGATGATCTGTGCCAAGACTCCCGATGCACATGCCTGGCTGCAAAAGCAGTTCAGCCAGCGCCGCGTCAAGAAGCATTACATGGCCATCGTAGAGGGCCGGCTCGACCCGCCAGTGGCAATTATCGACATGCCGATCGAGCGTAACCCCAAACAGCCGCAAACCTTCCGTGTTGGCAGCAATGGTCGGCCGGCCCGTACTGGCTATGATGTCACTCAGGAGGCCGGTGGTTACAGCCTGATCAGTCTCAAGCCGGAAACTGGCCGCACCCACCAGCTGCGTGTTCATATGACCCACCTCAAGCATCCGATTGTTGGCGACGTGCTCTACAAAGGCGCGCCGGCAGACCGGCTGTACCTGCATGCGCTTGACCTCGAACTGACGCTCCCCAGCCGCGAACGCAAAAACTTCACTGTACCGCTGCCGGCTGAGTTTGCGGCATTCATGACGCAGCATGCGGAGAAATAAGGCGTATGCCTGACGTTCCTACGACTTCGCCCATCACGGCCACGCTCGTGATTCATCCGACCACACAAGCCGCTCTGGACGCCTATGCACTGACGCCGGCCCATGCATTACTGGTCACCGGTGCTAAGGGAACAGGTAAGGGGACCATCCTACGCCTGATTAGCTCCAGCCTATTGGGGCGCGAAATGTTACCGGTGGAGACCTATAACGCTCACCCATACATCCGGATCATCCGGTCAGAGGACGGCAAAGCGATCTCGATCGAAACCATCCGTGAATTACAGCATTTTTTGAGTTTGAAGATCCCCGGCAAAGATGTGGCCAGCACGACCAGCCGGATAGTTGTGATTGAAGACGCCCACTTACTGACCGCCGAGGCTCAAAATGCTCTCTTGAAGACACTGGAAGAGCCACCAGCGGGAACGGTACTACTGCTGACGGCTCATAGCCTTGATTCGGTGCTACCAACCATCCAGTCGCGCGTAAGGCAGCTGGTAGTGCAACCACCGTCCGACGATCACGTTACAGCATACTTTCAGGCGCAGGGATTCGGGGCGGCAGCTATCGACCGGGCATTACTCATCAGCGGCGGGCTACCGGGCATGACGCAGGCTTTATTATCCGAAGATGAGCAGCATCCACTCTACGTAGCCACAACGCACGCCCGGGGCATCCTGCAGAGCAAAACCTACGAGCGTTTATTGCTGGTTGACGGCCTGGCCAAGCAGAAGGAGCTGTGCACTGACATCCTCTACGTCGTCGGTCGGATGGCTCGGATGGCATTGACCCGCACGGCTGACAAAGCTGGTATCGACCGCTGGAACCGGGTGATGCGGGCTACCTATGACGCCGAGCGTCAGCTTAGCAAAAGTGTTCAAGCCAAGTTGGTACTGACCAACTTCATGTTGGCTCTCTAAGCTGGTACTGGTCTGCTATACTATACGCATATGATCGAGCTCATTTTAGTTGCAGGTTTCGGTGCGTTTGCCTATCATCACGCCCAGATCCGTGAAGACGAATTTGGCATGGTGTCACGTAAGGTCGGTGACCGTCTGGGCAAACTCTGGGACATTGCCCATCAGGGTATGCGTGAAAACCGCTTCCTACGTGCCGAGAAGGCTCTCCTGACCATCCTGAAGATCGACGAGAAGAACGCCGCTGCCTACAACCGCTTGGGTATTCTGTACGCCAAACAAAAGGAATACAAGGACGCCATCGACTGCTTTGAAATTGCCTCCAGTATTGAGGCAACTTCATCCAGCCTGCACAACCTTGGCCTTATTTATTACGAAACCGAAAACTACAGTAAGGCGGCCATCGCCTTCGAACAAGCCCTGAAACTGGAAGATAATCTCGCCGCCCGTCACGTCGCCTACGCTAAGGTCCAGGAAAAGCTCGGTAACTTCAAACTGATGGTCCAGGAGCTGGAGCGGGCCAGTGAGCTCGAGCCAAACAAAGAGACCTATTCGCTGTTAGCCCAAAGTTACCGCGCCCTCGATATGCACGCCGAAGCCGACCTGATCGAAGATAAAATCAAGAAATTGATCGTGCCAGCCGGTCGGCCCAAGAAAATTGTCCGGCCCCGCCGCGTTGTCGTCTAGCACTCCGGTGGACGCATAAGGACTTTATCCGGTGTCAGTATTGCCGAAAACAGGGTATTTTGATACACTACCATCTGTTATTCAACAATTCGGATGCTGAATTACAATGCCGACATAGCTCAGTGGCTAGAGCGGCTGTTTTGTAAACAGCGGGTCGTGGGTTCGAATCCCTCTGTCGGCTCCAATTAACATTTAATCGTACGTGCAGGGTTAGTGAAGCGGTCAAACACAGCAGACTGTAAATCTGCCCTCTCTGAGTTCGTAGGTTCGAATCCTACACCCTGCACCATTTTTTGTTTTTGCTTTAATTCCGCCGCGATAGCTCAGTGGTAGAGCACTTCCATGGTAAGGAAGGGGTCTTGGGTTCAAATCCCAATCGTGGCTCCACTGATAATTACAAAATTCCGGGCTACATGCCCGGAATTGCTTTATTTAACCAAAACGTTATTAACTAAAATGGAACGAATACGGTTATCGGCGGACTTGAGGTCTTTAAAACCCCAGTGTTCGACTTGTTAGTCACGGTAACATAATATATTTGCTGGGTCGGGTCTGAGCCGACAATTGCGTACTGATGCCAGGCATCATTACCATTCTGGCAATAAGCATGTGATGCCGGGTAGGTTATGACAGTCCCATCGCCCCAGTCCCAGGTGCAGGACACCAGAACGCCCGCCGGGTTGTTCGAAGTGTTTGTAAGATGAGCGTTCCAGCAGGACAGATCTGACCAGGACTTTAAGACTCGACAAGCAGTACCGGATGACGGCGGTTTTTGCGCTGCGGCATCAAGACTCGTAGGCGGTATCACTACTGCCGTTGGCACAACCGGGGCTGCTCCAGGGTAGATACGGTAGACGAACTGCTCTTCGTTCTTGTTGCCGGCAATTCCGTCCCAGCGACCGGTGAAAATAAATATTTTTGAGCTATTGTCGTACGTGATTGCAATATTATACCTGGTCTGCAGATTCTGACACTTTGACGGGTAACTACTGTAATCATCGACAGCAACACTTGGTAAGGCAGTCACACTACCCAGGAAGTCAACCCGGACTGGGGCGGCAGGGTTTGACGTATCGATACAGAAATATTTTGGCGAGGTCCTGAATACCCCCGTAGTATCGCTTGTCTCTGTCAGGGCTAAGGACCTGACCAGTTCAACCTGTCCCTGTAGCACCTGCGACAGCTCGCCATGTTCCTGGCCGTCACGGACTGCCAATGTACTCTTTTGAGTTACCAGGAACGCCCCAGCCAGCACACTACTGACAATCGCCAGGGCAATCAGAACTTCGACGATGGTATCGCCGCGTGGATTTACATGTTTTGGCAAAAATCTCATAATGCTTTTGCACTCCGTTTAAGGGTCACTTTTGCTTAATCTTACCACAAGCGTAATACATGGTAAAGTAAGCGCTCCATACACGCTACATTTAGACGTAAGGTAGACTTGCAGACCAAGCGGTTCTCTGTTAAACTAATGTAAAGATTTGCAATAAGTAAGGATTTAGCATGGCAAAAAAAGGTGATAAGCGAAAAATCGTTGGACTCGTCAGTGAAGAGTCTGGTGAGCGTATCTATTATACGACCAAGAATACCCAAAATACGACTGAAAAGCTGAGCCTCAAAAAGTACAGTCCAAAGCTTCGTAAGCATGTCGTATTTCTTGAAAGCAAGAAGAGCCTCGGCCGCAACGAAGCACCGAAGCGCTAGTTACTTTGCTGGGTCAGTCTTGGCTTTGGCGATGTCGAGCGCAGTATTGATGAACTCAGCGTGGCTCCAGACCAGCGGCGTCACCGACAATACGGTACTGTGGACCGGGTCAATCTGCTCGCTCAGGATACCGCTCGGCAGCGCCCGGTCGATCGTCCACTGCATAATGCCTCTGGCTTCGTCATAACGGCCGGTCTTGGCATAGTATTGGGCGATCCATAGAGTTGTGACAAACCACGGATTACCTTGGTAACTTGGCGCGACGGCAAAGTAATTGTCATGCTCATATCGTGGTGAGCCGCCGCTGGGCGACTGGTCAAGTAAGGTCGACTCGATCAGTTTGATGGTAGTGACAACTTCCGGGGCGTTTACCGGCATCAGGCCGTACATTACAACACCGTAGAAGCTGGATACGTCTAGTGTATTGTCATACAACAGCGAGCCATCTGGCTGCAGCAAGTAGCCCTTACGGTAAGCTTGGCGCTCGGGATCGAAGAAGACAGCGGTGCCTTTACTGATCGTGTTGGCAGCATTGCGCCAATGGACGGCATTGTCAGGGTATTCAAACTTGTCAGCAAAGTCAGCCGCCACAAGTAGCGCCTGATATGTCACGGCCGCAGTGTAGGTGTTGGTCAGGAACTTTTCCTCCCACAGGTCGTAGCTGGCATGCGGCAAATGTGTCTGCTCGTCCATAAAGTCAGCTAAGAAATTGGCGGTCGGTTGGATGAAGGTGCTGTACAGCGATCCGACGAACTCGTCGTCATCGCTGTAGCTGTGGTATTCACCGAGCATGTAGAGCACGCTGGCGGTTTCATCCTCCTGTATGGCCAGCTCGGTGCGCTTGCCATGCACCAGCGGGTGCCAGGTACTACCGATAGCTTTGTCCGGTTGGTACTTGTGCATCAGGTAGCCGTCATCGTGCAGGATGTCGCGGCAGAATTCGAAGAACTTCTTGGGTTCCTCTCGGTAGCCGAGCCGGATCAGTGGCCACATGGCGTAGGCACCGTCGCGCGGCCAAACATAGCTATAATAGTCGCGGCCGTAGTTGTAAATCGACGAGTCGCAGCTGGCTATGATGCCGCCGCGCTTGTCGGTGTGAGCTTTGATGACCATTAGCGACTTCTTGGCCATGGCCGTGTATTCCTTCGGCAATTTCTTGAGCTTGGCTTCACCGATTTCAAACCAGTCTCCCCAATATTCACGGGTGTGGTCCAGTTGGCGAGCCAGGCCTTCCAGTTGCAGTTTGTGATGGATTTTCTCAGCAGCTTGCTGCGAATCAGCCGCTACCACCCAATAGTCGAAGCTAGCATCGGCACCGGCGGCAACCGTCAGGTTGACCCGCAGTACCGAGTCGACACCACCATGTTCGACGCCGTTATTAGTCAATTCACCGTCTTCGGCGTCGCGGTAAGTACCTTCTTTGCCTTCGATGCCATAGTTACCGACCGAGAATTGGTCAAATGGCGTTTTATCAGCGGTGGTTTGGGCGGAAATCAGTAGGCAACAGCGGCCTTTGTAGTCCAGCAGGTAGTTATCATCTGGCACGAAGAGTGCCGTATCGGCGCGGCCAGCGCGGGAGATTTGAAAGACCTGGTGCATAAAGACCCGGATTTCGCGCTGCTTGGCGGCCGTATTGGTGACATTGATGGTTCGGCAAAAGGCATTGCGGGTCGGATCGACGAAGTCGACAGCGTGCAGCTCAACACCGAGCGCTGTATTGACCATCGCTATGTCACTGACCAAGGCGTCAGCTTCAAAATCGACCTTGATGTCCCAAGTTTGGTCTATCCAAGAGAAGACGCCATCAACCCAGACGCCTATCTTGTGTTCCATACTGCGGGCCGTTGTGAGGTTATCCAGGCCAACGTACGGGTAATAAAAGTCGTGCACTAGCCCTTGTTCGTTCAGCCCAACGGTCAGTGCGCCGTTGCCCAGCATTACCGGTCGTCCCATTAGATTTCCACCCCTTTTTCTCGTAAACGGAACGTTACGTCGTGATATGAATTCATGAAGTTAATATAGGCCTCGTACGGCGTCTCGTATGGGCTGAAGTAGGCATGGATGTCTCCGTCGTTAAACCATTTGGTACACATGTAGTAAAAGTGGTCGGAGGTCTGCAGTCGGCGCCAATCTTCGATCAGAGCCAGGTCACCAGTTGCCAGTATTCGCTCCTGCAAGGCGTAGAGCGCATGAATCGCTTCCTGTTGCATGGCATTGCCGAGCCAGGCCGACAGGTCGCGCTCAGTGTCAGCCCAGGTGATGGTATTGGGCACATCGATTACTTCCTTCGGCTCGAAAGCGTCAATCACTTCGCTGACCGTCATGAAGGTATTACCCTCGGTCTTCAGCCACTCGTTAGGCAAGTGTTCCAGGAAGCCGAAGATACCCGATTCGTCCCACTGGTGTTCGCCAAAGGTCTCGTAGTCCATGAAGAGGTTAAAGTTGCTGGCCTCATGGTCCTCATTGAGCCAATGGGTGAATTTATCAGCCGTCAGCGGCCATTCGGCCCAGTCGTGGTCGCCGAAGCGGAAGGCGATGTCGTCGCTCAGTTTGTAGTTTTTCATCAATAAACGGATGTTTTCGGTGTAGGTTGGACGGTAGACGAAGTTCGGGCTGCGCCAATCAAGGACTTTGTCCCAACCTTCGCAGAGCACACCCTTGTAGCCGGCCTTGTCGGCCCAGTAGGCGACGTCGTTATTGTAAGCAAGCTCGGTGTTACGGAAGACCTTTGGTGTCTGACCAAACAGTTGCATGATCTTGTCGGCGTGCATCTTGACCTGAGTCTCAAACTCACTGCGGCTGTAGAAGAAGGCTAGGCTGTGATGGTAGGTCTCGGCGACGATCTCGACCTGACCGGTGGCAGTGAGCTCCTGGAAAGACTTGAGAGCCTCTGGAGACCACTTCTCGAGCTGTTCTAGGACGGTACCGGTGATTGACAGGCTGACTTTGAATTCGGGGTGAGTGTGCAGTAGCTCGAGCAAACGGGCGTTGGTCGGCAAATATGACTTCTCGGCAACCTTTTGCAGGATGCGTTCGTTGCTCTCGCGGGATTCGTAGGAAGCGTTAAAATAATCGTGATTTTGGCCGGCATCAAAGATGGTGTAGTGACGAATGCGATAGGGTTGGTGGACGTGCAGGTAGAGCACGATGGCCTTGGTCATGCAGGCACCCCGATTCG
>DHXQ01000026.1:18126-19652 GCA_002413755.1 Candidatus Saccharibacteria bacterium UBA5152
TGCTTGCTGATCAGGGCCGGAGCACCGTATTCAATGGCTTCAAGGACGGTCAGACCAAATGGCTCCGAGATCGAAGGCATAACGAAGAGGTCAGCGATACCGAAGCTGTCGCGCCAGTTCTTGCCGCGCTGAAAGCCGGTGAAAATGACATTTTTGCCAATCCCCAGCTCAGCACTCAGGGCAACCAGTTCGTAGTATTGCTCGCCGCTACCGACGATCAAAAACATCGTCTTGGGGTGACGATATACAACTTCGCGGGCGGCGTGCAACAGATTGACCAGACCCTTTTGGACGGTCAGCCGGCCGACATTGGTGACCACGCTCCAGCCAGTGGCTTTCAGTGAACTCAGGTAATGGTAGGCATTAGCATCATCGAGCGGCAGCATCATGTCGCGGTCGATGCTGTTATGAACAACCTCGATCTTATCGGCCGGAATGTCGTAATCTTTCATAATCATCCGCTTGGTATGGCCGCTGACAGCGACAATTCGGTCGGCCATCAGGAAGGCCAGGGCTTCGATCTCACGGACCAATGGATTGCCAGCATCACCACCGGCCCGGTCGCGTTCGATAGAGTGGACATGCAGGATCAGCGGTTTGCCCGACAACATCTTGGCGCGCAGTCCAGCCCGGAAAGTCAGCCAGTCGTGGGCGTGGATGACATCAAATTCGCGTTCGCTCACCAATTTGCCAACAGATTGCTCGTATAAAGCTTGTTGACCGACTATATCATGGAATTCCTTACGGCCATCCTTGTAGGTGTAGAGGTGACTATCATAAACACCACCCGCACTGGTAATGGTTTGCACATCTTGTGGAACAGCTGGAGTGACTGTCATGAAATCGATCTGATGGTCAGCCTCGTAGGGAAGTATAAATTCGATGTCGACGTCCGGGCGTTTAGCCAGCGCTTTACAGAGCTGATAACAAGCGACCCCAAGACCCCCGCTATTAAACGGTGGTAATTCCCAACCGAGCATCAGTATTTTCATGTTCTCAAAACGTCTCTATTTATTATGCATAAGTATAATGAACTTCCAGCATAAGCACAACCACGAAAAGCCGGCAATCAGCTGGTATAATAACGCTTATGATTGAACGAAGTGAAATCCTCTGCCGCTCGTGAAACGCGCAAACGCAAAAACCTACCGCGATAAGTATAATGTGATCTTTTTGCGTGTTACCAGGGCGGCTGGATTCCTGATTCCATTCGTGGCTGCTGCTTACGGCGTGGCAGCTATTTATTCCTATGTGCCACGCAGTCCGCTCTTTGATGAAGGGGCCTTCGTAGTTCTTTCGATACTATTCATCGGGTTAGGGATCACCCAGACGATCCTGAAGGCTTCAACTCCGTTCAATCTCGGTGTGTACCTGTTTTTCTACCACGTGATCGCCATGCTCTATTTCATTCTCGGCCCCGGCATAATGTGCCCGATCGCGTTTTGCTGGATCCTGCTTGCCTTTATTACAGAGATATTTTATGGCAAAATTGGCGGCATAATCAGCCTGAGTATCCTTTCGATAAC
>DHXQ01000026.1:19817-29694 GCA_002413755.1 Candidatus Saccharibacteria bacterium UBA5152
CTTGTCGTTTTGCTACGCCGAGTGCAGCTCGTGGAGCACCAGGACCTGGTGCTGACACAGGTCGAAGAGAAATTCCAACGCGAACAGCTGACAGCCTTGATTAACAGCGTGGGCATGGCGATTGCTAGTACGAGCACCTCCGGCATAATCCGAGTATACAATCCAGCTCTGCTTGACCTGCTCGACACCCACGAATACTTGGGTGGCAAGCAGCTCGATGATGCCTTCCATCTCTACGACCCGGGCGGCAATCCGACATCACTGCAACAAATCCTGGCTAAATCGGACCGATTGGTTGAGCGCGATGACCTGTCACACCAGTTCGCCAACGGCGAGCGGATTAACCTCAGCATCAGCTACGCCCCGATTAAAGGCAGTCGCACTGCCGAGACGGTCAGCCCCGACGGCTATATCTTTATCGTCCGCGACATCACCAAAGCCAAGACGCTCGAAGAGGAACGTAAAGAATTCATATCCGTCGTCAGCCATGAACTGCGCACCCCACTGGCAATTGTCGAGGGTGCCATATCCCTATTGCAGTACCAAGTCGACAATAAGAAAGATCCAGCCGAGTACGCGCCGATGCTCAGAAGTGCCCACGAACAGGTAATCTACCTAGCAAGCATGGTACAAGATCTGTCGACACTGTCGCGCGTCGAGCGCGGTGCATCTGACACTGTCGAAACAATAAATATCAACGAACTACTCACTGAGCTATATCGCCACTACCTCGAGCGCGCCAACAACCGGGGCTTGCAGCTGTTACTGGAGTTGCCACCAGCGGTCGAAAACGTCATTTGTAGCCGACTCTATCTCGAGGAAATCCTGCAGAACTTTGTTACCAATGCTATCAAGTACACCGACGCCGGTACGATTACTATCGCAGCCAAAGACGCGGGTGATGGGATTGCTTTCAGTGTCACCGACACCGGTATTGGCATCAGCAAATCTGATCAAAAACGTATTTTTGATAAATTCTACCGCTCGGAAGATTACCTGACCCGCAAGACTTCGGGTACCGGTCTAGGGCTCTACGTCGTCCACAAGCTGGCACGCAAACTCGGCGCTCCGATTACCGTCGAGAGTGAGCTCAAGCAGGGGTCGAAGTTCAGTTTCGTATTATCCAAGAAGCCGGCTGATCGCTATGATGAGACTTCGGAAGATGTATAATTGCTTAGAATGAAAAACCAAACATCAACATGTGATCACCACGGCTGCTGGCACGAGCCGACCGACAAATGGTTGACCTGGGCCAATCTCATCACCGCCGTCCGCACTGCCGGTTGCGTCGTCCTGACAATGCTGGCCATCGCCCAGAATTCCACCACGCTGCTATTTGCTGGGCTGCTGGTGTATTGGGTCGGCGACATGGCTGACGGTATGGTGGCCCGCCTATTACACCGCGAGACTCGTATTGGTGGTATTTTCGACATCCTGTGCGACCGGCTCTGCGTGGCGCTCTTCTACCTGACGTATGCCAGCTGGCACCACGCTATGCTGATTCCGATCGCCATCTTCATGGTGCAGTTCATGGTACTCGATAACTTCCTGACACTGTCGTTCCAGCGCTGGCCACTCAAGAGTCCTAATTACTTCTACCTTGTCGATAAAATGATCTATAAGTGGAACTGGTCGAAGCCCGCCAAAGCCCTCAATTCGTCGGCGTTGGTGCTGGTCATGGTCATCACAGGGTCGCCGATAGCCGCCGGCATACTAGCAGCCGCAATATTTGTTCTCAAAGTCATGTCACTGCGCCGCTTGCAGCAGATCGGGATGCCGGAGGCAACCGGCTGCACTGTAGGAGCTACTGACTAGAATCGTCGTTATACCACAACGATTAATTTGACAAAACAGGGATATAAAATAAAATAGCTCCAATAGCAACATTACCCTGACAACACAGATAAAGGATCTTTGGCGTGGCCGAACTACAGCAATCTCATGAAACTGTTGGCATTGTCGGCTTTGGTGACCTCGGCACTAGACTATTTGCCCAAATCGCCGCCACCCAAGATTGGGAAGTAGCGGTCTACGATCCACGCTCATTGCGTCAATTCGTGAGCGCTGCTGTCGATCCCGACCTAGGCTTTAACCCCATAGGCATTGACCGGGCAGATCCTCGAGGCACCGTCGAGGAAGTGTTAGAAGCTGATATCGTGCATTGGTGCGCGCCGCTGAGCGCGCTGGACAGCGTTGACAGGCTACCGCCAGATACACTGCTCGTCCTACACGACAGCGTCATGTCCAGTAGTGAACACGCCAAACTCGCGCTCTTAGACCGTATTGCGCCCCTCAGTAAAGTCGCTATTGCGCATTGCCTTATGAATAGGCACCGACGGGTGGTCGTCGATCACACTTCGCATTCCTGCCGTCGCCTGATGCAGCATTTCTCAACCATTGGCCTCGACCCACAAGAGATGACAATCGAAAAGCACGATACGGTCATGGCTGCCTCCCAGGGAGTGGCGGCTCTATTGGTGGCCGCATTCAAACCGTTGCTCGAGGAGCATGGCAAAGCCGGGCATCTAACCCCATCGGGTGAAGACGTGCTTCACATGCTGCGGTCACGCGAAATCAGTTGGACACCTGCAACTCTGCGGTCACTACTGGAAAACGAACAGCTGCGCCCCGTGTTTGATACATTATTGGCACAGCTACCGCCCAAATAACATCCCAGCTCACGGAGTCCTTGGTACAATAGGCGTATGCCTGAACCAGAAACCGCGGCCAATAACCCTCCTGTTCGTTTGAAACTCTTAAAGCCAATCTACCTATGGCTCGGACTGACGATCGTCTACGCCATCGGCGTATTCATTGCTGGTGCGCGAGACTGGGGCGATTCCTCGTACAACCAGAACCCTGGCTTACAGCTCCACGATAAGATGTTTACCGCCCTTGATGTCGGCATACTCAGCGGCATCTACATTGCCGTGATAACCTGGCTAGCCCTGAGGACAGGCAGGGGGCAGACCAAAACCGTTCGCATTCTACTGCTGGTAATCTTCGTGACACTTACACTTATACTGGTATCGCATGTTGCCGGCGGCCAGGTAAATTCCATCACCAGCGAAGCGGGATACGTTCAAAACCAATAGTTCAGTCTTGGGATGTAACTGCTTATACTTGTATTATTTTGGTTCTATGCTATCATTTCTGCATATAAGTTATTACTTGATCTATTATGGAGACCTTCGGGGACTGTTACCGTGGCCAGACTTCCAGAAAACTATGCAGAAAACTATGCCGAACGCGAGTCGGGCCTGATTGTTCCTCTCAGTACCATACCTGGTGACGATCACAGGGGTACATTTGGTCCCGAATACATCGAATTCTTGAATGCCATGCAAAGTGCAGGGTTCGGCGTCCTCCACGACCTACCCCTCAATCCACCCGATGATTACAATTGTCCCTATTCCTCCGTATCCACATTTGCGATTGACCCTCAACGTATCGATCTGGAAATGGTGGCAGCTACTGGCGACATCTCAAATGACGACCTCAATGCATATCAGGAGTTGGTAGCGTCAGGCGATGCTGGACCAGCTATCAAGTCCGAAAAGGAAAGGTTATTAGGTCGCGCATTTGTACATTTTGACAATAACGGTAGTCCCGAAAGGAAAGCATCATTCGCGAAATGGCGCGCACAACAGGCAGACTGGATAGATTCATACGCCTCATTTGAAGTTGCCAAGTATCTGCCACAAAACTACGGCAAAAGATGGAAAGATTGGGAAACCGCCAAGGATTTTAGTCCTATGCTAGTTACAGGGCTAAAGGCAGGCCACCGGCAGGATTTCTCGCAAATCGCCTACACACAGTGGGTTGCCGAAAAACAAACTGTGCATTATCAAAAAATAGCCCGTTCACTTGGCATAAAGATTTGGGGTGACGTTCCGTTCTACGTCGGTGATGGTGATGTCTGGGCAAAACGTGAAATATTCAACCTCGATTCCGATGGCAACCAACTGGACCAGGGAGGTGCTGCGCCTAGTCTCACCTCGAGCACCGGACAGTTATGGGGAAATGCGACATACCAGACTAAGACAGCGACCCTAGATTGGTGGGAAAGACGTCTCTTGCGAGCACATACGCTCACTCCTGATAGTGTGCGGCTCGACCATTTTATTGGCTTCGCCGAACCATACATAATCGCAATCGATGCAGCTGATGGCACTAAAGGCTGGCGAGTCGAGGGCATAGGTAAGCGACTGCTTGATCGGCTCGTCGAGAAATTCGGCCCGGACCTCCCATTTTATCCTGAAGATCTTGGCACCCAGACCGAGGCAACGGCCAAGTTACGTGACAAGTACGGGCTGTTGGCGTCTAAGCTGGCAGTCCGCGCCCTGAATAAAGAGCTCCTGTCCAATC
The DNA here is from genome assembly GCA_002413755.1 of Candidatus Saccharibacteria bacterium UBA5152. Classification (GTDB taxonomy): domain Bacteria; phylum Patescibacteriota; class Saccharimonadia; order Saccharimonadales; family UBA4665; genus UBA4665. The sequence goes on from DHXQ01000026.1 coordinate 24,186, forward strand.
AATATGACGGCGCACCTAACAATCCTGACAATTATGGAGAGTGGGCGGTCGCCTTTACTGGTAACCATGACACTCCTACGCTTGTTCAAGCGATTTCTGGCATCCAGGATCGTCGCCCGGATGCTTTGAATCAATATGTCCGACACCTGGCTCAACAGTTTCCAGAGCGGCACTTGGATCAATATAGTAGTGACGGCGAGCAGCTTGTCGGCCAGCTGGCACAGGTCGAGATAGAGCGCGTAATCCGTTCAGCGGCACAGTACGCTTTCCTACCTTTAGGCGATTTGTTTCTGTACGGCGAGGAAGCACAATTTAATATACCGAACACGATCGATCCGAAAAACTGGAGTTGGCGCATGACAGGCGTCGAACTACAAAAATTCAAAAATGAGGCAGAGGGGTGGCGTAACCTTAACACATCCAGTGGCCGCTCATTACAACTCAACAATGAAACATATTCGGGGCTAATCACCAGCATTCTAGGCTCTGGAACCCTAGCACCGCTGGCAGTTTCCAATATCTAAGGTAGACAGGACAAATCTTGCGCAGCACTCGTCGACTACACTTTAGTTTCGAGGACGCCAATACGCGCTTCGTGGTCTGCCAAACGGAGATCGACCGCGTCGTTCTGGTTATCGAGCGCTTCAGCAACGGCTGCCGAAAGGTCATCGATGCGGGTGGAGAGCTTCTCGTCTAGGTTATCGATACGAGTCGATAATTTGATATCCAGCTTATCAATCTCGGTTCGGATATCTTGGCGGATGTCGCCCCGGATTTCTTCGCGGAGCGTTGCCGTCTGCTGTGAAAAGGTCGCTGTGATGAAGTCCTTCAGGTCAGAGATCGTATCATCATTCATAGTTACATAGTGGCACACTAAACCGTTTTCTAACAGAGGTAGAAAATACAATATTCTGGCAGGGGAGACAGGACTTGAACCTGCGACACCTGGTTTTGGAGACCAGTGCTCTACCAACTGAGCTACTCCCCTATGAGTAGTGTTAACAGATTACAGTATACAGAAACAGTTATGCGCTAACAATTGCACTGCCTATTTTTTTCAAATCCTCTAGACCGGCAATCACGCCAGTTTCGTCGAGTTCGCGTTGCATCGCGTCTCGCTCAGCGCTCAAGTCTAGTGGATGCCATAAAGCCGGGACGAGCCGCATCAATAAGCTCCTGCGATACTTCTGGAGCATCAGGCTCACCAGCTAAAAACATTACTCGCTCAGTCGATTGTCTTTTTTCACCGGCCATAGTTGCTCCTTGATGTTTATGTATGTCAAATTATGAGAATATTATATACCTTATGTCAATAATCAGACAATTGGTCTGGCTAAAACAGGCCAAATCTGCTATAAACTAGAGTACATATGGGAAAAATTACACCGGTTAAGCCCTTACTTCTGCAGTTATATGGTTACCCAGGCTCTGGTAAGACATACTTTGCTCGTCAATTCTGCGAGCAATTTCAGGCTGCTCACGTTCAGGATGACCGGATTCGGTTTGAACTTTTTGATGAACCGCGCTATGACAAGCAGGAGAACGACGTCATCGCCCAGTTGATGGATTACATGACTGGTGAATTTCTGGCCGCCGGCATCAGCGTCGTCTACGACACCAACGCAATGCGTGCTAGCCAGCGCCACACCGTCCGCGAGATGGCCCGCAAAGCTCACGCCCAGCCGCTGCTGGTCTGGTTGCAGATCGACCCCGACAGCGCCTACCAACGCACTATGAAGCGCGACCGCCGCCGCAGCGATGATAAGTTTGCAGCCAATATCGATAGCACTACCTTCGAACGAATCGCCGGCGGCATGCAAAACCCGATGCCCAACGAAGATTACATCGTCATCAGCGGCAAGCATGTCTTCAAGACCCAGATGAGCGCCGTCGTCAAGCGTCTGCACGAATTGACGATGATTTCGTCCGGTGAAGCCCAGTCACAGGTCGCTAAGCCTGGACTGGTCAACCTGATCCCGAATCACACCATACATGATATGGGCGGTCGAGTGGATTTGTCCCGCCGCAATATAATGATCCGCTAAGGCTTATTGATTCTTTGATTCTGGGGGTAGATGTGGCAGTTAAGTTTTTCGAAATTGATGACATCGGCACGGTGCGGATTGCCAAACACAGCAAATCCCGCAGCTTGCGGCTCAGTATCACCCCGAAGGGTGAAGTGCGTGTTACCATCCCCACCTGGACACCGTACGTCAGCGGTGTGGAGTTTGCCCGTTCCAAGGCCGAGTGGATTCTCGAACACAAGCCCGAGCAAGCCTCGCCGCTCGGCGAAGGTTACCGCATTGGCAAAGCCCACGTGCTGCGCTTTGAGTCGGCGGCCGTCGACAAGCCCTCAGCGCGGCTGGCTGGCACAGAGGTCCGCATTATCAGACCGGTTGGTATGGCCATCTCACATTCGCTGGTCCAACAGACTGCCAGCCACGCCGCCATTCGGGCACTGCGGAGCCAGGCCGAAGCACTGCTACCCAAGCGGCTCAAAGCACTAGCTGAGCAATTCGGTTTCGAATATGGCAGCGTTTCTGTCAAACAACTCAAAGGCCGGTGGGGCAGCTGCGACAACAAGCAAAACATCGTACTCAACCTCTTCTTGATGCAGCTGCCCTGGCAGCTGATCGATTACGTTCTGCTTCACGAACTGGTACACACCAAACATCTCGATCACAGCGCCGCTTTCTGGGCAGAGTTCGTCAGACACGAGAAGCATGCCAAAAGGCTGCGTAAGCTCGTCAAAGCCCATCAGCCGGTTTTAGTGCCCATTACACCCCAGTCTGTGGCATAATACGGTTATGGTTGAATACAATAAGTCCTCTGCCACTCGTCGAACGCGCATTGGGCAGCGAAGCGAAACAAATGGCTAAGATAAAGATCACCGACGCTATGTCTGATCAGGCCCCCGTCGTTGAGAGCGCTCAGTTTGAGCATCAGCGTTTGCTCAGCCTGATCAATAGCATGATTGACGGTGTTGTGGCGGTTGACGAAAGTGCGCACGTCGACATTTATAATGGAGCGGCACTCAACATCCTCGACGTCAACAGCGCGATTCAGGGCCAATCATTGGGCTCGTTTTGCAAACTGGTCGATAGCAATAGTCAGCCGATTGATATCGTCGAGCTGGTACGTAGCACGACAACCTCCTACGTCAGCCGTGACTACATCATCCTCTACCCGGATGGCAGCAAGGCTAATATTTATCTGAGCATTGCCCCGGTCCACCTCGGTTATGGTAAAGCTGGCAGCCGCAGCTATGTGATCGTCCTGCGCGATATCAGCCACGAGAAATCACTCGAAGAAGAGCGCGACGAATTCATCAGTGTTATCAGCCATGAGCTGCGTACCCCGATCGCCATTGCCGAAGGCAATATCAGTAACGCAAAATTCATTGTCGAAAAGTCCCACGGCGACGCCAAGATTGCTAAGGCCCTCGAAGATGCCCATCAGCAAACCTTATTCCTAGCTGAAATGATCAATGACCTGTCAACATTGTCCCGCGCCGAGCGCGGCGTCCTGACTGTCGAAGCTGAGTCAATCAATATTCACGATCTCTTAACTGAAATGGCACACAATTACGAACCTGAGGCCAAGGCAAAGGGTCTGCGCCTTTATACGGACCTGAGCCGCAACCTCGAACTACTGCTGTCCGGCAAGCTCTACGTCCACGAAGTTCTCCAAAACTTTATCACCAACGCCATCAAATACACCGACAAGGGCCACATCACTATCGGCGCCAAGCCTCAGGATAAGGGCGTTATCGTCTGGATCGAAGATACCGGCATCGGTATCAGCAAGACAGATCAGGAGCGGATTTACGATAAATTCTTCCGGGCCGAGAACTATGAGACCCGTAAAACCAGCGGCACCGGCCTGGGTCTGTACGTTACTATGAAGCTGGCGCGGCTGCTGCACGCCGAAATTACCACCAAAAGCCAGCTCGGCAAAGGATCTAAATTCACGATTTATTTACCCAACTTGCAATAATCGCCCCCAGAGAGTACACTTGACTTCAAGCCACAAGAACCTACGTATAGTAGGTTTTTTATATATGTGAGCGCATAAAGAAGGGTAGTATGGCAGAGGATAAGACGTCAAGCACTGAGGCTACGACAGTAAAGCGCCGTTTACGTACCGCACCGGAAACGATGCGCGAGCGAACCGAAAAGTTACAAAACCAAAAGGACAAAGATCAAAATGCCGGCCCTAGCGTCGTCCGATCATTCGGCTGGGGCTTCCTATGGCCCATCCGTAAGCTAATCATCGCGATTGCCAGTCTGGGCAGATTCAAGTTTTTTAGAGGGGTTGGCTTGGTCATTGTACCGCGCTACCTGCGTAATAGCTGGAAGGAACTCCGACTGGTTACCTGGCCAAACGCCCGGCAGAGCTACCGCCTGACCTACGCCGTATTAATCTTTTCAGTACTCTTCGGCGTCGTCGTTGCCGTCCTCGACTTTGGCCTCGATAAATTATTCAAAGCATTCGTAATAAAATAATGAGAACCATCACACACTATGAACAATAAACGCTACGATACCACCAAGCAGTGGTACGCCATCCACACTTACAGCGGTTACGAAGAAAAGGTCGCTGAATCCATCCGCCAACGCGCCGATTCACTCGACATGAAGGATAAGATTTTCCAGGTCCTGGTACCCAAGGAAAAAATGATTGAAATCAAAAACGGTAAACGCCGCGTCGTCGAAAAGCGCATCTTCCAGGGTTACGTCATCGTCCAGATGAAAATGAGCGAAGATGCCTGGTACATCGTCCGCAACACCCCGTCGGTCACCGGCTTCGTCGGCAGCGGCACCGAGCCAACACCTCTGGGTAACGACGAGATCGAAAAAATCCAGAAACGCATGGGCCTCGAACAGCCCAAGCACAAGATCGACTATAAGATCGGCGATGTCGTCTCTATCACCGATGGCCCATTCAAGGGTTTTGACGGCGCTATCAATGAAATTGACCCACAAAAAGGCAAGCTCAAGGTTCTGGTCAACATGTTCGGCCGTGAAACTCCAGTCGAGCTGGACAGCCTGCAGGTCAAGCGAGTCTAGACTATGTCCGGGCAATCTCGTTGGAATGTTGCCAACCCGCTATTTGAAGAAGTAGATAGTATCCTCGTGCATGGGGTACATGGGCCGACACCGCAGCTTGATGAGTGGGGATCGGCAGCATCTGCCAGCTTGAGTCATGCCGATCCGTCGGCAATATTACAGATATCGTACGACCTTATGCGCGACATGCCATATGACGTCGTGGTTCATGCACTAAACGAAAACGACGGTTCAGAGCATCGGCTCGGAGAGCTACGCAAAACCCGTAAATTATTATTAGTTGCTCGCGACGGAGTGCAGACAACGACGTACGACAATCCCGACGAAAGTTTTGATGATTTCACTGGCTTATGTTGGACACTTGGACGGGTAGCCGATGTTGGTACAGATGATGTGCTCACCCAAAGTGCGCTGGCAGCATGCGAGAGATTAGCCTCCCG
>DHXQ01000007.1:0-14245 GCA_002413755.1 Candidatus Saccharibacteria bacterium UBA5152
CTATTGTTTTTATGTTTAATATTGCCTCGGTTGCCCTTTCCGCAAGAAAAGCACCGCCAGAGGGCGGTGCGTGAAAGAAGCTGGTGCCTAGGCGGCAAATGCGCTCGATATAATTTAAACTATTATAGCGCTTGCCGCAGCTAGGCTGACTGACCGCTCATCCTACCGGTAAGGTAGTTTGAGCGAAATCGGCCGTGAGAAAGTTTTGGACCAAAGATTGGTGACAAAACTACTGAGTTTTACGGATAGATGTAAAACGCAGTGACCACAAAAGTTTTTGTGCCCGTATGGCCTTCCCAAAGTACCGAGATGTAAGTACAAAAGATTGTTAATAGTATTTTGCTATTAGAATCTTTTTTGTTGTTTTTGTTTTGTGCTTACAAGTTTCATACTAGCGCAGATCTCTAAAAATGTCAATAGGCTTGTGCTTATATAAACCGCAAAGCTGGCCACGCGTTGTGCGTTTTTTGAACACTAAGTTGCACGTCGCGGGCGTAACTGGCGCCCAAATAATTGCCGCGATGCCCGCCATGATGCTGGCAAGATGCTTATAGTATTGTCTAAATTTCGATAGATTTTTTGAGCCAGCATTTATATAATTCGGCCGTGGATGTCCAACAATACAAACAATAAAGCGTCTACATATTGGTGTTCAGTTTTTCTGTGGCTCTGCCATGGCAGAAAGTTATACACAGGAATCTTAAAACATTAGCGAGATTGTTGTTGACACTGTCGATAACAATTTATAAGATAGGCGTAGCACTTGAATAAAAAAAGTGCTCAAACACAAAAACAACGAAAACAACAGTGATGACGATTTCCCGCAAATCGTCATCACACCAAAACCGGTTCCACAAAAATGATCTCACCTTAAACAATCAAAAACCAAAACTTGAAAAACCCGCTACTCACCTGGCGGGTTTTTCTTTATATTCTGGGCGGCTGCTGGCCCCATTTTGATATACGATTTATATAATTCGCTGCAGTATTTGCTACGCAAAGTTTGGACCAGCTTATAAAATTTTCTGCTCATGCTTGCCATTTAAAAATTGACTGCTAACAATACATGGTCATGAACACAACTGTCCAAAGCTTAATCGATTACGGCACAACCGGCCTGATTGTTGATATTGAGTGTCATGTCAGCAACAACCTACCCAACATTGTGATTGTCGGCTTTGCCAACCGGGCAGTTGATGAGGCCCGCGAACGGGTCCGGGGCGCCTTTGCCAGTTCCGGCCTCCAAATGCCCCGCAAACGGATCACCATTAATATGGCACCGGCCGATATCCCTAAAGACAGCAGCAGCTTCGACCTGCCTATTGCCGCCAGTATTATCCTTAACTCATCAAAGACTACAGACCTGCGACCCCTGGAGCGACACGAAGCTGTCATGGGAGAACTCGGACTCAACGGTAGTGTCCGACCGGTGCGAGGTATTATTGGCAAGATTCTGGCCGGGCGCAAACACGGCATCACCACCTTTTACATACCGGCTGGCAATCTCGATCAGGCGTCACTGGTTCCCGATATCAGGCTCATACCCCTGTCGAACCTCAAGGAGTTCCTACATTGTTTACTTATTGAGCCCATCGAGGACGCACCGGCCGTCGTTGACACTTCGCTCGCCTGTCACACACCGCCTATAGCGGCCACTGGAGCCGCAGACGAGGCGATGTTGAGCCTGAGCGATGTTATCGGCCAGGAACAGGCCAAGCGAGCGTTGCTGATTGCCGCGGCCGGCGGACATAATGTCCTATTGAACGGTCCGCCAGGTACCGGCAAAAGCATGCTGGCCCGCGCCCTGCCCTCCATACTGCCAACTCTGACCCCTGAGGAAATGCTCGAGGTCACCCATTTGCACAGTCTGGCCAGCAAAGAATACAACCGCATTATTACGACCCGACCGTTTCGGGCGCCGCATCACACAGCCAGCCAGGCGGCCATCGTCGGTGGTGGCGCCGTGGTGCGCCCTGGAGAGATCAGTTTAGCGCACCACGGCGTGCTGTTTTTCGATGAATTTCCGGAATTTAACAGTAGTACCATCGAAGCGTTGCGTCAGCCGCTGGAGGATCGGCGGATCACCATCGCCCGGGCGCGGGACAGCATCGAGTTTCCGGCTAACTTCATCCTGGTGGCGACCGCTAACCCCTGCCCCTGCGGCTACTACGGTACCACCCGGCCCGGCAAACGCTGCGAATGCAGCCCGGCGACCATCGTGCATTACAAAACCAAGCTGTCCGGTCCGATCCTGGACCGCATCGACCTCTACAGTGACGTCCAGGAGGTCGACCATGCCAATTTGCTGACTCAGACCGACCAAAAGGCCGCCGCGCAGGCCACCGCCACGCTCAAGCAGCGGATTGCGGCCGTCCGGGCCCGCCAAGCCAAGCGTTACCAGGCCGGCAAACTCAATGCCGCCATGACCAACCGCGATATTGGGCGACATGCCTTTCTAGAGCCGGCAGCTAAAGCACTCCTCGACCAGGCCGGTAACAGTCTCGATCTATCCGCTCGTGCTTATATGCGGACGATTAAGGTGGCTCGCACCATCGCCGATTTGGCTGATAGCAAGACAATCCAGCCGGCGCACATCACTGAGGCGCTGCAATACCGCAGTCGCAGCGTCTGAGCCGAAGTCTGAGCCAGCGTCTAAGTGGGATATGAGGTTGACCCTCACCCCTGCATCTGGTAAAATAGATTCGTTATTAACACCTATAGCCATGTGAGTGGTTATTCGAAGATCTAGCGATCAAATTTAGGAGATTACGTTATCAGCAAGTTTACCCGCCTGAATAATGATATTCGGGCACCTCAGCTTCGAGTAATCGGTTCCGATGGCGCCCAGCTCGGTGTTTTATCCCGGACTGAAGCCTTACGCGCCGCCGAAGATGAAGGGTTAGACCTTGTTGAGATCTCCCCTGACGCCAGTCCGCCAGTCGCCAAGATTGTCGATTGGGGCAAATTCAATTACCAGCGTACCAAGCAGGCTCAGAAGAACAAGAAGACTGCCAAGACCCTGGAAATGAAGCAAATGCGTTTCGGTCTGAAGATCAGCGATCACGATCTCGGTGTTAAGATGAAAAAAGTTGACGGCTTCCTGAATGCCGGTCACAAAGTTAAAATCACAGCTTTCTTTCGTGGACGTGAACTCGCCCACAAAGATCTTGGCTTTAAACTAGCCGACAAGGTCATCAACGACTTCGGTGATTCCGTCGTCGTCGACCAGGCACCTCAGCTCGCCGGCAAGCAACTTAGCTTCGTCGTCCGGGCCAGCCCTTCCCGTACCAAGGAAGCGGCCAAGGCGCTCAAAGACAAACAAGCCGCCCTTAAGACGGATGAGAAACAGGACGAGACTGGCCACGAGGCAACTCCAGCATCCGCTGACGTTACCCGGGTCGCCAGCGTCTAATCCATTATCAGCAAACATATAGCAACGTAAGGAGTCAAATTATGCCTAAACTCAAGACCCACAGCGGTACCAAAGACCGCGTGAAGATTACCAAGAACGGTAAAGTCCGTGTTGGTAGTCCAAACCGGAACCACTTCATGTCCAAGAAGAGTGGCGCCCGCAAGCGTAGCCTTGCCGGCCTGCACACTCTGTTGGGCGCTAACACTAAGATCCTTAAGAAGAAGCTGGGAGCCTAACCATGCGAGTCAAACGAGGCGTTACATCTCACGCCAAGCACAACAAGATCCGCAGCGCGACTAAGGGCTTCAGCCACCCGAACCGTGTCAGCATCAAGCGCGGCAAGCAAGCCGTTACTAAGTCACTGCAGTTCGCCTACCGCGACCGCCGCAACAAGAAGCGTGTTATGCGTTCTCTGTGGAACACCCGCATCAACGCGGCTGCCCGCATCAACGGCACGACTTACAGCCGTCTGATCGCTGGCCTCAATGGCGCTGGTATCACCCTCGACCGTAAGGTCCTGGCCGAACTGGCCGTCAACGAACCCAGCGCTTTTGCGCAGGTCGTAGAGTCAGCCCTCAAGGCCAAGCCAGCCGCTGCTCCCAAGGCAGAAAAGCCAGCTGTTAAAGCCTAAACAGCTTTAATTCCCTGTAGCTTTTGCTACAACAATTTAGTATTTTTACATCTGTTAAACTTACGTTGCATAACTAAAAAAGCTCGCCTCATCAGCGAGCTTTTTTAGTACCAAAGTTTCGAACACTATTACTGGTCGATTGCTGGTCGGGACCGTGTTCTCATGAAGGCATCGTAGTAAGCCAGTTCATCAATAGAAGCCGGTGTTTCAACTTGAGGCTTTTCGAACATTGGTTCCATACTTGCTCGCGCAAGCAAAGCCTCACGGGTTGCTGGTGAAAGTACTTGGGCAGACTCACTACCTAAAGTATCAGTGTTGAAATAAACTGGTGTTTGGTCACTCAGAGGTTCCTCTAAGGAAAAGACTGCCAGCCGTTCCGCGACGACCGCATCTCTCTGTTGAGCCCGTAATCGCGCCATCATTAGTGACGACAGAGATGTTTTGTAGCTTCGACGTGGCAAATAGTCAGCCCCAAACATTCCATAAGGGTGTGTAGGGAGCTGATCGATATCAACAGGTGTTAGGTCAATACCAGTATCGTAGGGATTATGGTCCCCGATAATACCAGCTCTTGTTAATATTTGGGTAATTTTCGCTTCTCGTATAGTGATATGCACTGCGTCAGAATTTGGGTCGGTTTGTCTCCAGTCTAAGCTAAGTTGAGACGCCATAAAAGTCTTACCCATAGGCTGCTCACCCTGAGCATTACCAAATGCTCCTAGAGGAAGTCCATGAGTTTCGGTGATTTGGTCTTCTGTTAGACCGAGTGCAAGTAAATCAGCCGTGTCGGCTGCCCGATGCTGTTCTGCATCGGTATTTTCGTCGGGTCGTTCTACGTCAGTCATATAAAATTTCCTAGTCCAATAAAATAATTGCTAATTATATACTTTTATTAGCAATTATTCAAGAATATGCAAACATAGTAGCCAGATTATCTATAAGCCGGGTTTTGTCCCCGCCCTGGCCGAAGCCAAAGTGAGGGCTAATCATCTATCTAGCCCGCACGTTGCCGCGCGGATCAAGCGGTTCTTATGATGAATCCTTAGTGGGAACTTCGAGCTTTAGGCTCAAAGAACTCATCTCCTTGCAGCAGACAGGGTTTACCTACTTCGCACGTCACCGTGCGCCGTTGTGAGCTCTTGCCTCACTCGTTTCATCCTTACCAGCAAGCTGGCGGTATCGTTTCTGTGGCACTTTCCCTAAGGTTGCCCTCGGTCGCCGTTAGCGACTGTCCTTCCCTACGCTGCCCGGACTTTCCTCGTATTGCTACGCGATTAGCCGATAATCTGGCTAGTCGTTATTATACCACTTATGCAGCAAATAACAGAGTAGGTGCTAGTCTACAAGACGGAAATGGACGATCTTGACGGGCGTAGAAGCGGACACCTTATCACCGTAGTAACCGCGGTAGGTATCGATCATCTGCTGTTTTGACTCAAATGGCTCATGCCCTTCCATGTCGGCTTCGGTGATTTCGCCGAGTGGCTTTTCGATAACCCGCAGAATAATTGCAACTCCAACACTGCGCCAGCTCGAGGGATCATCCGGATTGACCTTATCAATGAGATCGATCTTGTCGCCTACAGTGAGGTCCTTGTCGTCAAACAGACGCCAGGTTGAGGTTTTGGTGCCGGCAAACACTTGTTCGGCAAGATGGTGTTCGAGTTTTATTGGTTTCATAAGCCAACATTATGCCACAACTTCGGTCGTGCTGTATACTTAGCTCTGTTAACACACCATCGGGGTGTAGCGCAGTTGGTAGCGCGTACGGCTGGGGGCCGTGAGGTCGCAGGTTCAAGTCCTGTCACCCCGACCATACAAAAGAGGTCTGCCGTAAGGTAGGCCTCTTTTGTATGAACGAGCTGCCCTGCAGCACTTAAAAAGCCCACGCAATGTGGGCTTTTTAAGGGTTAGGTTGCTGACGTGATTAACCTGAGGTTTCCCAGGTGGGTACTCGCATCTACTGGCCAAGGCCGGCAGCATATAAAGTTCCCTAATGATTAGTATTCAGATAATCATTTGTCAGCGAAGCCCAATGTCAAAAACAAGTCGAGACGTTGGGCTCATGCCTAACCATGTATCAGTATAGGCGTCCGGCGCTGCCCTTTCCAGCATAAGCACAATAAATCATCGAAGATTATCAGAAAGACTAGAGTAAAAAGTTAAGCACCGACTGCGTCAGCCCGGTTAGGACCCGCCCGAACCCGCCGACCACTACCAAGCCGATGATGATAAAGAAGCCGTAGGGTTCGATCTGGCGCATGACGTTCTGCAGCGGTTCCGGCGCAAAGGCGTACAGCACCCGCGAGCCATCCAGCGGCGGGATTGGGATCAGGTTAAAGACAAACAGGCTGACATTGAGTACGATAAAGGTGTACAGGATAACACTCAAGAGGTTGTTTGCCACCAGCACGTCCACCCCTGTTCCTCGGGCTACCAGGGCGGCCAGGATAGCTAGTACCAGGTTAGACAGCGGGCCGGCGGCAGCGATCATGGCGGCGCCCATTTCCCCATACCTCACCCGCTCTGGGTTGAACGGCACTGGCTTAGCCGCCAGGATGGGGGCATGAAATAGGAACAGCGTGATAGCCGGTAGCAACACCGTCATGAAGGGGTCAATGTGCTTCAGCGGATTCAAGCTGATCCGGCCCTCTTCGGCCGCCGTGTCATCACCAAGCTTGAGACCAACATAGGCATGGGTCGCCTCGTGTACTGTCATGGAGACCAGCAAGACGCCAATCACAACCAACAGCTGCTCAATCGAAATAGAACCTAACATCTAGGCTCAAGTATAACAGAATTCGCCTGATAGCCTGCTGAATCATATCTGATAACCAGCCGTCTAATACTAGTTTACCAGTGTCAGGCGCTCTGAACTAGCCATTTAGTACCAGACTGGCGCAACTTCAGAGTCTGTGTCGCCTTTTTGTTAACGTTTTGGCACCGTTTTGGCCCCGAGCATTGACGAATCGCCTCAAGATCTGTACAATAACTCCTTATGAACATCTGCGAACTCACCGGCAAAGGCAAGCAATACGGCAACAACGTTAGCTTCTCCCAGCGCCACACCAAGAAAGTTTGGAAGCCAAACCTTCAGACCAAGACTATCGTCGTTGACGGTAAGAAGATCACTATGAAGATCAGCACCCAGGCAATCCGCACCCTCAAGAAAAAGGGCATTATTACCTCTACCGGCAAATAAGCCCAGCCCTGTAGCGAGACGCGTAATGGCAACTCCTGAATCAAGCGATACTCAAGCATTTACACCAACAGCTGACCAGTGGGAGCAGTATGAGGCATCGTTGTGGCAAGAAACCGCACAGATCGCCGAGGTACGCAGCACCCTGCAATCGGACCTCGACGGCATGTACAGCACCCTGAACGGCGTAGTGCGTGACAGACTCAGTTATCAAGATCAGCAAGCCTACGACCAAGAAGTTGGCCGGTATTGGGAGCTGCACGCTCAGTTAGGCGGCGTCGTAGCACGTGAGAGCTCAGTCTTTGGCGTCCTCGAAGGGATTGCCGACGGTACGGCCCATATTGACGATGTGTTGGCCCTCCTGCCGCCCGATAAGGATGATACTGACCAATCAAGCCAGCAATCATCGCGCCGGAGTCGTGACGAAGCCCCAGATTATGAGACTCCCGTCTGGTGGTTGCTCGGCATAGAGCCGCTGACCTCCGATATCAGCCGGACAGACCCCCGTCGTCTCAGTACTGGCCGGAACCGCAAACGATTGGTCTCTGGCAGTGGCCTTGACCCGATGTTCGCCGAAGCGGCCTTCTTCGATGCCACTGCCGATACCCATGGAGGCAAGTCACGACGCCCGGGCAAAAATGGTGGCTATTATATTGGCGCAGGCGGACGAAGGATCAATAAGCACTAAAAACGCTAAGGTCTGATGATTATATCAGCTACTGCTTTTCGACGACGATGAGCTGGCTGACGTCGCTGAGTTCGTTGGCTTTGAGCTTTAGGACCGGCACAGTTTCCTTCACTTCCATCGACAGGCCGGTAATCGCCTGTTCCAGTGTCATCTGGGGTACTTCGAAGTCGAGACCAGAGGTGGCGTAGTGCGTCGGCACGATGATCTTGGGCTCAATCTTCTTGATAAGCTTCAGGGCACCGACTGGATCCAAGGTGAAGCCATTGCCACCGACGGGGACGCACATGACATCCACCATGCCAATGCTCTCCAGCTGGTCGTCGCTGAGCTCGGGGTAGATGTGCCCGGTGATCAGGATATTGAGTTCCTTGCTGATCAGCTTGTACATCGTGGCGGTCTGCTTGCCGTCCTCGTCCATGTGGCTGCGAGCTGGGATGCCGTAGATAGAGACGTCTGAGACCTCATACTCGCCACCGTGGTCGACGGTCAGCTTGGTCTCTGCCTTGGGGGTGTGCTTCGTCAGGTTGCTACTGAAGAGGACGATGTCACCAGCCTTGGTGACGGTCTTACCGCCCAGCGCTATCAGGTTGTCGTCGATGACGACACGCACACCCTTGGTGCTGAGGACAATGCAGTTAGCTCCGTAAAATTGTAAATCCATAATAATCTCCCTACGATTGGCCCGTTAGCCTTTTAGTGAATTGTGTTTGTCGATGAGGACTTGTTTCTTGGCACGGATGACATTCGAGACGAAGCGGTCATTGATCTGCTGCCGGTACTGGAAATCGTTCAAGCTGAGCATCGTGTAGCGCAGCTCTTTGCCTTCTTTGGACTCGAGCTCAGCCATAAACTTAGCCAGCTTGGCCTGATTGATATCACCGACCAAGAATACATCAACCCCGGTGCTCTCGTCACGCGTAAACTGCCCGGTATAGATGGCCACCTCGACGTTACCCAGTGATTTGATGTCGGAATTGTCGGTAAAGTCATTGGCAGTGGCGACGGGCGCAGCTGTCGACGTAGTGTTGCCAGTGATCTTGCCCTTAGACTTCTTGGGGGTCCCACCGAAGATCTCCGTCAGTGGCGAGAAATATTCGTAGCTCTGGTTGACCTCGTAGTACAGCTTGTTGTTGGTGGTGTCGGACACAATAATACCAATGCTGAGCAAATTGGCGAGCTCGCGGCGCACCGAGTTGATCTGCTCGTCGATCTTGCGTGTGATCTCACGCACATAGAACGACCGGTTGGGATTCCCGTAGAAGAGCTGTAATAATTTGACCCGCGTTTTGGAACCGAAGAGTTGTTCAATCATGCTCATATTGTAACAGCATAAGCATCCCTATGGAAAGTTATGTGTCCAATAATGTTGTTGCAATATCTACAGCTTCGGCCAGCTTATCTTCGGTCACTAGCCAATGAATACTTTTATTCCGCCGAAACCACGTCCGCTGGCGCTTGGCCAGTGCCCGGTCGTTACGCACGAACTCAGCTTTCGCCTCATCCAGTGTCTTCGTGCCGTCAATGTAGTCTCGGAAGGCCTTGTAGCCGGGCGACTGTAGTGCCTGAACATCCCAACCGTACTTGGTGCCAAGCGCTGTGACTTCCGCCACCAGCCCGTCGGCCACCATTTGCTCAACCCGCTCACTGATGCGCTCCGCCAATGTGTCCATATCGAGTTCAAGTCCCAGGATACCAGTGTTCGGGCGCAATGCGCTCCTTCCACCAGTTCCGGCCGGGGCATCGGCAGTCTCGATGGCCCGCATCAGATACCGCGGGTTACGAGCGTTCTCTGGTAATGGCAGCCCGAGGGCGGCCAGTCGCGCCTGTAGTTGATCAACGCTCAGTGCCTCCAGCTCTGCCCGTAGTGCCGGCTCGGCGACTGGCCGCAGCTGGAAGTCATACAAGACGGCATCTATATATAAGCCGCTGCCGCCAACCATGATCGGCAGCTTGCCCCGCGACTGGATGTCGCGAATCGCCCGGTTGGCATAAGTCTTAAAATCGGCGACCGTAAATCGCTCACTCGGACTGACCAGATCCAGTCCCCAATGTGGCACGCGCGCTTGGTCGGCAGCGCTCGGCTTGGCCGTGCCAATCGTCATTTCTTTGTATACAGTTCGGGAATCGGCACAGATAATTTCGCCGCCCAAGCGCTCAGCCAGGTCAAGTGCCAGGGCTGATTTCCCGGTCGCCGTCTGGCCGACAATCACTAATAATTTATCTGTTGCTTGGCTATTCTGTTGTTGTTCTGACATCATGATAACCTACCCTGGACAGGTTGGCATCCGGCTGGCCACCAGAGTAACGTTGTTACATCAACAATGTTGTCAGTACTCACTGCAACACCTTCAGCCTTCAACGCTTCGGCATGCCCAGTTCGGCCGCCGGGGTAACCGCTGGCTAGTCCACCCTGCTTATTAACCACCCGTTGCCATGGCAAATCCGGGTCACCAAAGTGGGCAATCCCGCCCACGATCCGAGCGGCGCGGGCACTGCCGCAGAGCGCTGCCAGCTGGCCATACGTCATCACGCGCCCGCGCGGAATCTGCCGCACATATGCCTCAACCTGCTCGCGGAAGCCCGGCTCAACTGCGTCATCATTGAGCACGGAAATACTCCAAAACCGCCTGCCAGTCACTGACTCGGACCACCTTTTCAGGTAATGCCTCGTCAGTCTGGTTCCAGGTATAATTACTAAACAGTAGCGTATCGATGCCAAGTTCAGCAGCTGCCAAGCAGTGCTTCAGCTGGTCATCGATCACATAGGTAACTTTATGCTCGGTGAATAGGTCGCTTTTTGTCCGCAAGTGTAGGCTTAAATCAAGCGGCCCGTCGAATATGCCAGTAAATTTAATATCGTCAAAGATGCCCTTGTAGTGCTTCTCCATCCAATGCCGTGTCAACTGCTCACTCACCAGCTGCCGGGATGTCATCGCCAACAGCGTATAGCTCTGCTTGAGCTCCTGGAGGACCGGCAAGGCTGCATCGTTATGACGATATGTGGCAATCACCCCACTGTCGTGTAGCTCAATGGCGCGACGCTCGAACTCTTTGAGATCAACCTTCCAGACTTCAGCCCAATGTTCTTTGTAATCTTCGGGTCGCAAGTGCATGTCCCAGCGCTCATTGCTGAACTTAACAAAGCCTTCGGCATTTGCCGCCAGGACATCATCGATATCAATGCCGATTATCTGTTTCATGGTTTATGCCAGTTTAGAGCGCCTGCAAGAAGTCGGCAAGACCCTCGAGCTTGACCTTCTGCTCGCCCTCTTGGGTGCGGACGCTGACCTCATTGGCTTCGACATCCTTCGGACCAACGATTAATTGGACTGGAATCTTCATGTTGGTGGCTTCGCGGATCTTTTTGCCGAGGCTTTCGTTGCGATCGTCGACGGTGTAGCGTAATTCATTGTATTTAACCGGTTTTGACAGGGTAATTCCGGAAACAATAGATGTAATTTTACCAACGTATTCCATGACCGTATCGTTGATGGTCAGGACGCGAATTTGCTCTGGAGCCAGCCAAAATGGGAACCAGCCGGCGGTGTGTTCGATGTACACACTCAGGAATCGCTCGATCGAACCTAAGAGTGCGCAGTGGATCATGACCGGGCGCTTCTCTTGTCCGTCGCTATCGTTATATATCAGACCGAAGCGCTCGGGCTGGACGAAGTCGAGCTGAACGGTCGCCACCTGGTGTTCGCGGCCAAGGGCGTCGGACGCCATGAAGTCAATCTTCGGACCGTAAAATGCCGCTTCGCCTTCGGCTTCGAAGTAGTCGAGCTTGTTAGCAATCGCCAAGTCGCGGATGGTTTGCTGGGCAGCAACCCACAAATCCGACTCGCCGAAATATTTGTCGCTGTCGTCACGGAAACTCAATCGGGCGCGCAGCGGCATGCCGAGGACTTCGCCGTACATGGCGTTGACGTTAGCAATCAATCCGCCGACCACTTCCGCGACCTGGTCGGCTCGGGCGTAGGCATGGCTATCGTCCTGGGTAATCGAGCGGACGCGAGCCAGGCCACCAAGTTCACCCGTTTTCTCGTCACGGTAGACAGTCGTGGTTTCAAAATACTTAATCGGTAGATCTTTGTAGCTGCGTGGGCTGGCCGCGTAAATTTGGTTGTGGTGCGGACAGTTCATCGGCTTGAGCGCAAAATGGTCGGATGTTTCCTGGCTTTGCACCAAAAATAGTTCGTCGCCAAATTTATCCCAGTGTCCGGAGACTCTGTAGAGTTCAGTCTTGGTAATGTGCGGAATCGCTACTCGCTGGAAGCCGCCCTCGCGCCGCAGCTGTTCAGCATAGGCCGTCAGCTTTTCGCGGAGTACCGTGCCACGGGGCGTGAACAGCGGCAGCCCGCCGCCAACCAGTTCGGAGAATGCGAACAGGTCGAGTTCCTTGCCAAGCTTGCGGTGATCGCGCTTTTTGGCCTCTTCAAGCAGGTGCAAATAGTCGTCTAATTCTTTTTGCGTTGTAAATGCGACACCATATAGACGCTGCATCTGGGGATTAGTTTCTTTGCCGCGCCAGTAGGCACCAGCGACGCGCATCAGTTTGAAGGCGCCAACCGCCCCTGTTGTTTCGACGTGTGGGCCGCGGCAAAGGTCGGTAAAATCACCGTCTTTATAAAACGACACGTTTTCGACAACACTCTGGGCGTCAGAAGCCAGTCCCAACTCGTTCACATCGAGGTCCTTGGCGACGGTCGTACCAGCCCGGCCCAGGTCATTCAAAAGCTCTTCTTTGTAGGGTTGTTTGGCGGCCTTTGCCCATTCCAGTGCCTGGCCGATTGGCATTTCGGAGCGTTCAAATGGTAGATTAGCGCCGATAACCTTGCGCATCTCCTTCTCGATCTTGCCAAAGTTGTCTTCGGATACCTTGGTCTCGCCCAGATCGATATCGTAATAAAAGCCATTCTCGACCACTGGGCCAACGCCGAATTTGGCCTCCGGCCAGAGGTGCTGCACTGCGGTTGCCATGATGTGGGCCAGCGAGTGGCGCATTGCGTGTAAGTTGTCTTGTTGATCAGCCATACATATCCTTTCACCGTGGGCATTGGTATCTGTTACTGCCCGTTTGATAATAAAAATCGCGCCGGAATACCTGGAATGGCGGGTGCCAAATCTAGCATTCTTAGCGCGTCTCGGGTCAGCTTATTGGTCAGATGCTATGTCGCACAATATTACTTATGCTTACACTGATCTGGGCAAAGTGACGGTTCCACCGGACTTTTACTTGTTCCGCCCTGTTATCGTACTGGTCGGCCCTTCACGAAGCTCGGCGGTTGGTGATTCCGCTTCAACACTTACCTGTATTATAGCATGTCCATAATCTGCCGCCGAAAATCGTCCTAAATAAAAAAGTTGAGGAATCTCGCATTTTCCTCAACTTCTTAGGTCGCTCTTTCGAGCATCTTCCCAGATCCGTTGCCGAACCTGGCGGGTAAAAACACCCAGTCAAAACTCACCTACAAAGTAGTATAGCAGGCTTAGTATTATACGGCTAGTACTTTTATGTGGTTTTTTATACATAACCACATGTGGACAACCAAAATTGGATTATGCCGTATAAGGTATAAAAATCAGGGGGTTTGGCGTAACAGTGGTCAACAGTTTAGGCGATCAAAAGTGCCTAATGGGTCCGGCTTTGTCTGCAGCAATTGGTGGACTAAACAAACGATACTTTTTGTGTGCAACAACGCGCACTATTCCTAGCCTAACAGCCCATGAACACATTTGCTGTACGAATCCTCACATTGCGAAACGACACTCTAAACCCTCGGATCGCCGTGCTGCTTGTGTAGACAATATGATTAGTTCATAACTAGTGTCCTGAGTCTATTGCAGACCACCAGCCATACATTTTGTAATATAGAATCACGTGTAGCGAACTTTGGCACATCCAGTTATTCAGACACAATGCACACAACATCGGTCGAACATAATTAGGTTAACGTAACTGAGTGGCGATAAAGGGCGGCCTTTAGCCTTCGTCACTTCACCGTACTGCCTACGGCACGTTTCACGAGCGAAGTAAACTTCTGCGCGCGGCTCGTGCCGCCGATAGCCGAGCGATCAGCGAGGATATATGCAGAGACCAAGCCGGCGAGCAATCGAAAATAGCCGGCCCGGCTCGAAGCTATAACCTCTTTCGCTATACAAAAGTACGGTTCTCGTCCTTTACCAACCTAGACCATATTAAAAGACCCACTTTCGTGGGTCTTTTAATATGGTGGGCGATAAAGGATTCGAACCTTTCACCTCCGCAACGTCAATGCGGCGCTCTAGCCAAATGAGCTAATCGCCCCTGATACT
>DHXQ01000007.1:14439-21076 GCA_002413755.1 Candidatus Saccharibacteria bacterium UBA5152
TATGTTTCCTTTATGCTAGGATACATGAGTTAAACAGGGACTACATGTGAGTACCAGCCAACAAGATGTGCTGGACGGTTTTCAGTTATTCTACGAAGAACTGTTATCGTCACAGCCGACCACACGTATCAAGCGCAAACGCCTTGATTCGTAGACCAGTATTATAGAGCCTCACACCAGATAAGCCTTCGAAGCAGTAGTTTCGAGGGCTTTTTTGATTGTGCCACGCCCCATTTGACCCCTGAAACAGCTAGACGAGGCACTCGAAACAGGCTGCAGCCATTCCTGCGCACAGCTTTTCCACTTGATAAATCACCAGCGTAATGACAATATGTAGTCATGGTTTGTACGTTTTGTGGCTCAGAAACTCAGGTTATCAATTCCCGTCATCAGAAACGCACCAACAGTGTCTGGCGGCGGCGCAAATGTACGGTTTGTGAGCAGGTATTTAGTACTAGCGAGCAGGTCGACTACGAAAAGTCGTGGATCGTACAATATACTGGCGCAAAAGGCTCCCAGCCCGGCCAACCGCAGCCGTTTATATGGGATAAACTTCTGATGAGCATCTATGCCAGTTTAGGCCACCGCCCAACTGCCCTGCCTGATACTCTGGGCCTGACAAAGACAATTGTCGGCACGCTGGGTAAGCTAGTCGGCCAGGATGGCGGGCTACAATCCGCGGCAATCGCCACCATAAGCGTCGATACCTTGCAGCGTTTTGATAAGGTCGCTGCCACAATGTATCGGGCCTACCATAGCGACGCCCTATGATGGCTCGTAATACCTTAATAAAGCCTATGCTATACTAATCGTATGTTTGAATGTAATATGCCAGGCTGTGGTAACACCGTAGCCAACCCTCCCACATCTGGGAGCAGCTCGCTGTCATCGCTCGACTTTTTGTATTGCCAAAGACACCTCGAAGAATTAGAAGAAGAGTCTACCGACGATTCCTTCGACGCACACCAAGAACCTCTGAGCGCCAGTTCTTAAGCCGGAGATGACTCTCGGGTTACTCTTTGGTATCGCGTGACACGGTCTCACCAGAGACGGTGACGGTTGCCTTTTCGGTGACGTCAAACTTATCGAGGTATTTGCCAAACATCAGCCGGGTTTGGCTATATAGTGCGGCAAATGAGTTGTAGACAATGGTCGTGACCGGCAAATAAAGCCACTGCAGAATCATGAACAGTGACCGGTGGTGGCGATAACGGGCTGGCTTCGGCGGCAATGTCTTGATACAGATGAATAGTGAAGCAGAAAGACCAATCAAGGCCACCGTCTGGACGTGGCTGACGATAATTGGCAGCTCGTTGGCGGTATAGCTATCCGTGTTAATGAGCGCTGGGATGAAACCGGCGGTCAATGAGATGATCGGACCAACCGCCCAGGTGACATGACCTTCAAACAACCGCCAGACTTTCGTCATCAGATCAAACCGCGGCACATTGTTTGGAGTAAAAAAGCCCTTGGAAACCACGTAGGCAATATCCGACACACCGTAGGTCCAGCGCCGTAGCTGCACGAACTGGGCCTTCAACGTCTTAATGTAGCCATCAGCCAGCACAGCGTCCTGATAGATCGGCACATAGAGCGGTAACACACGGTAATTTCCGTCAAACCGGAAGTACGAGCGCCAAAACTGGTGACCATCTTCGACGATAGTGCGGACACTCCAAAAATCTGTTTCTATCAAGGCCTTCATGCTCTGGGCGTGGGCCGAAAAGTTGCGCAGCATATGCGGCCGTAGCGACAGGACGATATTAAAGAAGGTATTACCGGTGGCAATCACCCGCATCGGGGCTGGGGCATCCCAGATATTATTGTTATACACCGAGATAGGCTGGACAGAAATGTGTTCAGGGTCGGGATACACGCCGTACACATAACTCATAGCAGCCAGGTATTTGGGGTGCGGGCGGTTGTCAGCATCGAGAGTAGTGACGATAGCCCGGAGTGGGTCGATGTCGCGAGCCTTGAGATACTTCTGGACTTCGCGGCCAGCAAAGGTGATGTTGCCGCCCTTGCCACGGATTTCGCGCGGGATGTCACTGGGGTGCTTGACGGCCATAGCGTGCATAAATTTGCCCTGATACTCATTAACCAGGGCCTTGGATTGGGCTTCAACCTCCGGGCCGCCCCGCTCTTCGTAGGCCAGCACCAGAATAACCTGGTCCATATTGTAATCAGAGTTGAGTACTGATTGGATGGTTGGCTCAACGACGGCTCGGGTTTCGTTGTAGGTAGCGATCATGACGATCTGCACCATCTCACTGGGCTTGATCAGCGATGGTTTCACCTTCAGGCGCTCGATATTCTCGATGTGCCAGGTCAGACGCTTGGCGTGGGCATCGATATGGCCAGTCTGCAGCTCGTGCAGCATGTCGCGCCACGGTAATTGCTTGTGCTCTTCCATCCGGCGATAACCCTGAAAGGAGCGGACATTTACCCCGACACTGCGGGCAAAGAAGACCAGTAAATATACCAATATGAACACTGAGGCCACGCTGACATTGATCAAACTCAAGATCAGCGGCAAGAACAGCATCAACCAGCTGAGAGCACCGGGGAGAATTTCAAAAAACCGATAGCGCCGGCCGCGATTTTCGTTATACGGAATCTCGATATCAGTCATTATCGGCCATTACCTCAGGACCAAGAGCGCGTTGCTGACGATCAGTGACATCAGCAGCAGCAATATACCCATAACAAGGATGACGACCGAGACTTCGCGGCGAATCAGATAGACCCGGATGCTCATCAGGACATTGACCACGCAGACCATCAGGGCGAAGGCAATAAACGCTACCAGCTCGCTGGCATTGCCCGTCTTGAGAGCGCTGATGCCCAGGCTGGCGCGGTATTGCACGATATAACCGGCGCTGCGGCCGCTATCCAGCTTAAACAGTACCCAGACGCAGGCCAGAAGCGTCAAAAACACCAGTATGCTGAGCAGCAACAGGATCAATCTGTCTTGAAAATACTTTTTCGGGATGTTCATTACGTTACATTTATTGTAGCACTGGCAGCTAAAAAGGCCTTATTCATACATGGTGCCACGTCACTAATAGGTCAGAACAATCTTGTTATCTAAATTTGTGGGACTAACGCCCAGCTTCCAACTCTTCAAGCGTAAGCTTCAAGAGCAGTCCGCCAAATGCTTGTTCCGGATCCTGCATTGCTAGACGCTGGATGAGCCCTAAGTCAGGATCAGTCTGCGCATCTCGCGCATCTAGACGCCGCCCAAGCACAAGACCCATTGCTTCTAAGACTTTCTTCTCCCTCATCATGCTGATTGCATGAGGTCCGATATCTTGCAACGATGGCGTATCACCAATACCAAGCACATCATACTGCTTGGCAACGTATGGATCATCAGTTGGACGTGGCTTGTTAAAACCCGCCGTTTCTCCGCTAGAAATACTCATAATACAAATTCTACCATAAATAGACAAAAATACAATACGGCTGACCACACACCGGAGAAAGCCATTCTGAACTCGTGGTGCGGGTGGGGAGAGTATAGCTTCGCGCCGACTCGCCTTCTTTCCGGCTAATGCCGGGCGAGTCGGGCTCTGCATAGGTCTGCGCTAATCGCGCAGCCATCGAACTCATCCGTTCGGCTCTCCGCCATCATCATACCAAAGTAAAAACCCGACTGAAGGCCGGGTTTTTACTTTGGTGCGGGTGGGGAGAGTCGAACTCCCGTCTCAACCTTGGGAAGGTCATATAATGGCCGTTATACGACACCCGCTGGTGGAAAATCTCCACATCGGGCGAACTGCGGCGTTGCCCACTGCGCTTCTCGCGGTCGCCTTGCATTTCATCCCGATCTGAAGATTTTCGTCAGTGTCTTAAATGGAGCCGAAGACGGGAATCGAACCTGCGACCTGCTCGTTACGAGTGAGCTGCTCTACCAACTGAGCTACTTCGGCATATCTAATCTGTTAGATCAGAGGATATTATAGCAGAACGCTTTTCGCAGAACGACAATACGCGTTGTGAAATACCCCCAGGGGGTATATTATAAACATATGCACGACTCTTCAACTCGCAAAATGGCCATTAGCGCTACCCTGCACTGCCTGACAGGCTGTGCCATCGGTGAGGTAGCCGGACTAATTGTCGGCACAGCGCTCGGCTGGTCGAATTTTGCGACATTAGCGGCTTCTATCGGCCTCGCCTTCGTAGTTGGCTATGCCCTGTCGATCCGACCATTACTCAAAGCTGGGTTGGCGCTCAGCGCTGCCCTGCCGATCATACTGGCCGCCGACACGCTCTCAATTGCCGCCATGGAAGTGACCGACACCATCATTGAAGCTTCGATCCCCGGCGCGCTGAACGCTGGCCTCAGTAACGTCCGCTTCTGGATCACCATGCCCATATCACTGGCGGCGGCATTTTGCGTGGCTGTCCCCGTTAATTATTACCTGTTGCGGCGCGGCCGCGGGCATGCCCTGACCCATCAGTATCACGAAATTGGGCACCATCACAACGATTCGGAGACTCAGCATGACTAAGCCCGGCTACACCGACAACAAAACAAAGGTATTGAAGCGCTTGACCCGGGCTGAGGGCCAAATCCGCGGTATCAGCCGGATGGTCGCTAACGATACCTATTGCATCGACGTGCTGACACAGATCAGCGCCGCCCAGGCTGCGCTGGACAAGGTCGCCCTCGAACTGGTCCGTGACCACGCTATGCACTGTCTGACCACTGACGGCGGCGCTGATCAGGCGGCCGCCGACGAAGCCACCAAAAAGGCCGACGAGCTGGTAACAGCCCTCGGCCGGATGATGAAAGCCTAGTATCTCGAGGGGTAAGCGCCTACTTACGCTTTGCCACCTGGGGCGCGGAGCTCTTTGCCGATGACTTTGCCGTCTTCGGAGATTTCGTAGACGAGAACTGCGCCAGTACCTATCTCGACCTCGTGGATCTTATCGTCAGGAAACTTCTTCGAGATGTTTCATGAGAGCCCGCAGAGAGTTGCCGTGAGCCGCTACAATGACGTTCTTACCGGCCTTCAAGTCTTCGAGGATATTCTTCTCATAATACGGCAATGCCCGGGCGTGAACATCTTTCAGTGTTTCACCATTTGGGAGCGGATGGTTCCAGTTGCGGCGTAATTTATTAAACTCTTCTTCACCGAGCTGTTCTTTGATTTCCCACTTATTCTTAGCCGTATAATCGCCGTAGTTACGCTCATTAAGTGCCTCGTGCTCGGTGGTATCAAGAGTGACGTTATCGAGCGCCTGTTTGATCTCATGAAGGGTCTCCTGGGCGCGCTTGAGCTTAGAAGTATAGGCTTTGTGAAGCGGTATATCCTGCAAATATTCAGCCGCCTTGCGAGCTTCTGCCCTGCCACCCTCCGATAGCGATGGGTTGCCCCACCCAGTCCAAAGCCCAAGGGCGTTCCATTCTGATTGGCCATGGCGGACAAATACGAGATAAGCCATCTTAGACTTCCTCCGGGGTGCTGACATCGACGGCGCCATACGTTGCACCGGAGCGCTTGAATGGATTATTGGCAGCAAAGACTGCCTGGTCACCAAGTTCTTCTTCAATTCGCATCAGCTCGTTGTATTTGGCCACACGGTCGGTGCGGCTGAGCGACCCTGTTTTGATCTGGCCGCAGTTCAGCCCGACTGCCAGGTGGGCAATTGTGACATCTTCGGTTTCGCCACTGCGGTGGCTCATGACCGTGTTCCAGCCGGCTTTTTGGGCCATTTGGACAGCTTCAATCGTCTCGCTGAGCGTGCCAATCTGGTTGACCTTGATCAGGACAGCGTTGGCAGCATGTTCATCGATGCCCCGCTGCAAGAATTCGGTGTTGGTGACAAAGAGATCGTCACCGACGAGCTGCGTGGACGCGCCGATCGCTGTGTTGAGCTGCTTCCAGCCGTCCCAGTCGTCTTCACCAAGTCCATCTTCGATCGAGACGATCGGGAAATCGCGGCTGAGCTCCTGATAGAACGTAATCATTTCAGCACTGGTGAATGGCTTGCCTTCGGCTTTGAGCTGGTAATTGCCCTGGTCATCAAGCAACTCGGTACTGGCGACGTCGAGCCCCAGCACGACGTCGACACCGAGCTTATAGCCAGCTTTGCCGACGGCTTCGGCGATCAGTTGGAGTGCTTCGGCATTGCCGTTTTTGACGGCTGGGGCGTAGCCGCCTTCATCGCCAACCGTCGTGCCATAGCCATGCGCTGTTAACACCTTGGCAAGCGCATGAAAGATCTCGGCACCAATCTGAATACACTGGCTAAAATTCTTTGCGCCAACTGGTAAAATCATGAACTCCTGAATATCCGTACTGCCAGCAGCGTGCTTGCCGCCATTGACGATATTCATCATTGGCAACGGTAAGGTTAGGGTCTGAGTGCCCGATAGGTTCGCCACGTAGCGGTAGAGCGGCACGCCCGCACTGATAGCCGCCGCCTTAGCGACCGCAAGCGAGACACCCAAGATGGCATTGGCTCCGAGCCGACCTTTGTTTGGCGTGCCGTCAAGTTCGATCAATTTGGCGTCGAGCGCCTTCTGATCACTGGCGTCCATGCCCTTCACTGCAGCGGCGATCTCGCTGTTCACATTGGCTACGGCGTGCGTCACGGCTTTGCCACCGTAGGCCGTGTTAGT
>DHXQ01000007.1:21360-27835 GCA_002413755.1 Candidatus Saccharibacteria bacterium UBA5152
ACCTCCAAAATTATGTCTCTATTATACCGCAGATTGAGCTAGGCGGCAGGCGCTGCTGCGTCATCAGCCTTAGGTGCGGAAATATTGACTAGAAATCGTACCTTGGGCAGTCGGCTGGCTTATTGCGAAGTGTTGTCGAGTGACTGCCAGAGATGCAGGCTGGCTACCGTGCGGTAGGGTCTCCAGGCTTCAGCGCGCATGGCCAGCTCCTTTTTGGGTGGTAATTCGGTCCAACCGTAGAGCTTCATCATGCCGCGCTGTAATCCGCCGTCATCGGGTGCAAATACATCCGGCCGCGCCAATGTAAACATCAGAAACATTTGCGCTGTCCAGACACCAATACCCTTCACCGCTGTTAGTTCTTCGATGACCTGTTCGTCAGTTTGCGTGTCTAAGTGGTTATAAACAGCCGGATTATCGACAAAGTGCTCAGCCAGGTCATGGAGGTAACCGGCCTTTTGCTTTGACAAGCCGATCGCCTTGATGTCATCCAGCTCCAGCGCAACCACCCGCGCCGGGTCGAGCTCGGTTCGCTCGGCGAAGCGGCCATAAATTGCATTGGCAGCCGCCACCGAAACCTGCTGCCCGATAATCGAACGGCACAGCGACTCGAAGTAGCCGCCGCGCTCCGTCCGTGACACCAGCTTTTGCGAGGCAATCAATTTGCCCAGTGCCGGGTCGAGTTGGCTCAACGCTTGTTCTGCCTGTCTGATCTGTACTGCGTCCATCTACGTATAGTACTCCTGCGCTTGCTAGTGTGTGGTTGGCACATGTTCGGGGTACGCCGCGTCGGCTTTGATAAGAAAGCCGCCGAGTGCCGCGCCGAGTAGTGCGAAGATGGCGCCAACCAAGAAGGCAACGTTAAAACCACTATTGAGTGCCACCAGCTGGCTATGATGCGCAGCTAGTAAGTGGCTCGTAACGGCGGCTGCAATGCTCGTTAATATAGCCAATCCCAATGCGCCGCCCATCATAAATGAAGTGTTGACGATCCCCGAAGCCAGTCCGGAATCCTGCGGTTTGACACCGTTCATGGCCGCCAGCAGCATTGGATTAAAAGCCGTACCGGCACCGAAACCGAGCAGCAACATACCTGGCAATACATCGACCGCGAAGTTGCCATCGACCCGCGTGCGGGCAAACCATAGCAGTCCGCAGGCTGCAACCGCTAGACCAACGACCAGCGGTTTTTTGATCCCAAACCGGTTGACCAAGCGGGCGGACAATCCGAGTGAAAAGACCGCCATAATAATATTGGCCGGCAAGAATGACAAACCGACCTGCAGCGGCCGGAAGCCGAGAATTGAGCCAAGATAGAGCGCCGACAAAAAGAACCAGGCAAACATGGCTGCTGCCCACAGTATGGCAACTATGTTGGCCGTTGCCAGATTACGCATCTTGAACAAACTGAGCGGCATCAGCGGCCGGTGCGACCGGGATTCGATGCGCAGGAATATTGCCAGCAGCAGCGCCGCCGCGGCCAGCATCCCCAGCGTCTGCGCACTGACCCAGCTGGCCACATTGCCATTCACTACTGCATACACCGCCAGCAGCAGTGTGGCGGTAATCGTGACCGCCCCGGCGGCATCCAAATGCTTCGGCGCATCCGACTCGCGGGCTGCTGGCAAGTATTTCTTGGCTAAGAGGTAGATAACGATGCCCAGCGGCACATTAACCAAGAAGATCCAGTGCCAGCTCAAGTAGTTTGTCAGTACACCACCGAGCAGCACGCCAATACTGCCGCCGCCAGCGGATACAAATCCGAAGACTCCCATCGCCTTGGCGCGGTCTTCTGGTTCAACAAATAGATCCATGATCAGCGACAAACCAACCGCCGACACCACCGCACCGCCGAGACCCTGAATAGCCCGAGCAATGGTTAACATTACAGCCGACTGCGACAGTCCGCAAAACAGCGAAGCGGCGGTAAACAATATGAGTCCGAACATAAATACTTTCTTGTGGCCGAACAAGTCGCCCAGACGGCCGCCGAGCAGCAAAAAACCGCCAAATGTCAGTAAATAGGCATTAACCACCCAAGCCAAGGCGTTCGGGGAAAAATGCAGACTATCGCGGATAGCCGGTAGCGCGACATTCACAATAGTGCTATCGAGCACAATCATCAGGCTGCCGCCGCATAATACAAATAAAGCAGCCCAGCGGTGGTCGCGCGGGTGGCTAGATTTGGTCGTCATCGAGTGCTTAAGATGTTTAATCACCCGTATACTGTAGCCTACTGCGGGTAATTACCGCAATGATTCCACGATCAAACATTCCTATGCCGGCCGCGCCATTACCTACGACGAAATGCCGAAGTAAACCGCAGTAAATCCACCCATATGCGGTATAGTTAAAGCATATGCGAAATGCTAGTGCAGAGTTAGCACCAAATCTGGACAACGGTCAGAATCTGAGAACACGTACCAAGAAAACCGCTCTGGCCGGCCTGATGCTCGGTGCCATCGGTGTGGTGTTTGGTGACATCGGTACCAGCCCGCTCTATGCCCTGCACGCTGTTTTCGGGCAGTATGGCCTGAACCTGGATGTCACCCAGACCAATGTCTACGGCATCATTTCGCTGATTATCTGGGCAGTGACGCTGACCGTCTCTATCAAGTACATTGGCTTCATCATGCGGGCCGACAACAAGGGTGAAGGCGGTATCATGGCGCTGGTCGCCCAGATCAAAAACGAGCGCAGCCCGGTGCGCTTTAAAGGCTTTTATATAATCCTTGGGCTGATCGGCATAGCCCTGTTTTATGGCGACAGTACAATTACGCCAGCCATCTCCGTGCTGTCCGCCGTCGAAGGTCTGAAAGTCCTGAATGGTAATTTTGACATGCTAATCGTGCCGGCCACACTGGTGCTGCTGAGTTTCCTGTTTTGGGTGCAGCGCTACGGTACGGCAGCCATCGGTAAGGTCTTTGGGCCGGTTATGCTGGTCTGGTTCATGGTGATCGGGCTGGCTGGCGCCGTGCGTACCCTCCAACACCCCGGTATTCTACACGCCTTGTCACCACTCTCCGCGCTGCACTTCGCTGCCGGCCAGCCGCTGGTTGCCTTCCTGTCGCTGGGTGTCGTCATCCTGGCAGTCACCGGTGCGGAGGCGCTCTACGCCGACATGGGTCACTTCGGTCGTCGGCCGATCGCCCGGGGCTGGTTTATGCTGGTCTTCCCCACCCTAATGCTGTGTTATATGGGGCAGGGAGCCACCGTTCTGGCCGACTCCAGCACCCTGCATTCACCGTTCATGGCACTGTTTCCGCAGCCGTTGCAGTTGGCAGTTATCATCTTGGCGACAGCTGCCACCCTGATCGCCTCGCAATCGGTCATCTCCGGTGCCTTCTCGCTGACTCGTCAGGCCATCCAGCTCGACTTTTTGCCAAAGATGCACGTTATCCACACTTCTATCAAAGAGCGCGGCCAAATCTATCTGCCGGCCGTCAATTTGACGCTGTTTGTCGGCGTGGTGCTGCTGGTGGTTATTTTTGGCTCGTCAGCTCGGCTGGCTGGCGTCTATGGCATCGCTGTCAGTGGTACGCTGGCCATCGATACACTGCTCTTCCTGGTGGTCGCCCGCACGCTGTGGCGTAAGCCCCGGTGGTACATTGCGCTCGCCGCCGCCGTCTTCGTCACCACCGACGCATTGTTTGTTCTCGCTAACCTCACCAAAATCCCCGGCGGCGGCTGGTTACCGCTAGTGCTCTCGGCCGGGGCACTCATCGTACTGCACACCTGGTACAAAGGCCAGGCCATCGTCACCGCTGAGCGCCGCGCCAAGGAGGGCTCCTTGCAGGGCTTTATCGATAAGATCCGAAAGAGCGACCCGCCCATCACCCGCGTACCTGGCGCGGCGGTGTACATAGGCCATCACAGTGCTCTGGCGCCGCTGGCACTACATGCTGCCGTTGAGAAGCTGCATGAGCTGCACGAGCGAGTGGTGATTTTATCAGTCCGGATTACTACCGCTGCCCACGTCCCCGAAGATAAGAGGGCTGTTTTTAATGATTTATCATATGACGATGGCATCAGCCAGCTGAAGTTGTCGTTCGGCTATCACGACACGCCAAACATCCCCCACGAGCTCGAACGATTGCAAGGCACCCAGCCGGAACTCGATTTCAACCTCGACACGCTCTCATACTTTATTTCACTCAGCAAAGTCGTCCCCGGCAACCGCCACAATCTGGCTGGTTGGCGCAAAGTCCTATACTCCATGATGAGCCGTAATGCCCTGAGCACCAGCGACTACTACAAATTACCAATCGAGCGCACCATCGAGATGCGCTCATTGATCGAGTTATAAATTGTTACTGGCGGGCGGGCGGCTCATACGAGCCGCGGAGACTACAGGGGTTTAACCCTGGGCGGTGCGGCCGAGGGCGTTATCGACCCACTGGCGGCTGTGCCGGGCGTTATGTTCGGGGACAACGATGAGTACATTGATCTGGCTCATATATTTTTCCTTTTTGTGTTTGTAATAACATTACTATAGTAGCAAATTATTGCTGATTTGTCAATGTGGTTACGCTTGGACGGCAGTGGCAACTCTTGGCGCGCGCAGCGTGAAGAGATAGGCGATGATCGCAATAACTGCCATGCCGAGCAGCAGATACGAAGCCATGAATACGCCCCGCTGGTTAGCAATCGCCGTAAACAGCAGGCTGCCAGGTATCATGATGGCCCGGCCTAATGTGCTGACCACTGATGACGAACCCGCCCGCACCTTCGACGGCAGCTCGTCGTGTAGTTTGCGTGACAGAATAACGCCATACGCTGTCAGGTACGCCCCCAGCAGGAACTGCGCCGCCAGCAGCAGCCAGGGATTGCGCAGATAGATGAGGCCGAGAAGTGTCAGAAGAATGACAACCAGGCCGCCAAGAGAGGTAAAGCGACCCTGCGTCCGATTGACGATCAGGCCGCCGATTGCCCAAGTCGACAGAACGGCAGCCGCGATCAGGCCGTACAGCGCCAGCGGCGTATTGCTGGCAATAAACCACAGCTGATAGAGCTCATACAGCGTATCCTGCAGCACCGCGAAGCCGACGACGGCGATCACCACCGGCAGCAAATAGCGGTTCCGCAGCACTACGGCAAAGGTCTGGCGGATGTGCTTGAGCACCGGCTCGCCCACTTCAGCCTTATGGATAGTTGGCTCTCGGAACCGCAGCAGAAATAGCATGGCCAGCAGGATGCCCGGTACTGCCAGGAAGAAGGTCTCGCGCATGCTGAGCTGTGTCGCAATCAGGCCACCGGCCAATGAGCCGACCACGAAGGCACAGCCCTCGACGATACGGAACCGCGACAGATAATATTCGTAGCGCTTGGCACTACCCTGCTCCTCCAGCGTGGTATCGTAAATGACCGAGTCGTAGACACCAGAATACAGCGCCGCGTAAATCCCCCAAAACGTGGTGCTCAGAATATATATTGGAACGGTATAGCTCATGCCACCCAGCACGCCGCTCACCAGCAGCGCCAGGCAGCCGAGCAACATGACGCCCTTGCGGCTCCAGCGGTCTGCCAGCACGCCCGAGGGCGTCTCGACCGCCAGGATAACAACGCTCATCACCGCCACCATCAGCCCGATCGTCGCCGTCGTAAAGCCAATGCTGGTCATGAACAGCTTCTCGGTGGCGTACCAAAACGGAATGCTCTGCAAAAACGACGCGATGTACAGCGGCGCCAGCCGTCGTGAAGTAGTTGTAAATTTTAACTTACGCATTGCTGTATTGTAACAGACACATGCTAAAGCTGTTGGCAACAGAGGGTCAGTTACGCGGCTAGTCCGACGTACTACTAATAGCGCGGGCGTACATTACGAAGATCTGCGAGATCGTCGCGCATCGCGGCCAATTCCTCGTACCGCGTTGCCTGTTGTGGTGGCATAAGGCCGGGGACTACTACTCGATAGCCAGCACCTCGTAGAACAGCGTCTATGTCATCGAAGAATCACGGTGGTCGACCGGACTAATCGCACGTCTGCAGCCATGCTCGCAATGCGCTTCGCTTTTTCTGCGCGTGGCTTTGACGACGACCCGGCGATCTGCCTGCTCACTTCGTTCGCTGGAGATCAGCGGTTCTAGCCCGCGTCGGAGTGGTAAATAAAATACCCATCCTTTCGGATGGGTATTTTATTTGGCGCGCTCGACCGGACTTGAACCGGCGATCTCCTCCGTGACAGGGAGGCGTGATAACCACTTCACTACGAGCGCTTATCTATACAACAGGGGTAATTTTAACAAAGAAAGGTCGATAAAGCAACACTGGCCGGGGCAACCCCACAACCCAGCTAGACGTGGATGAAGTGGTGGACCTTTTGCTGAGCCTCGAGAGGTGCGGTGTAGGTGGTGATCGGCTGCAGCTTGAAGGAAATGTGGGCGGCGTTGATCTTTTCGCCGCTGATGCCAAGGTTTTTGAGGATTTCCAGCGTGTAGCCAGTATCGACAATGCCAGAGATCTGGCCCGGCTGGAG
>DHXQ01000007.1:28026-39748 GCA_002413755.1 Candidatus Saccharibacteria bacterium UBA5152
TCAGAAGCTACCTTTTGCGACAGTAATTGGGATTTTAGCTCACGCTTGAAGTCGTCGATTGACCAGGCCCAGAATTGGTCGAGGACGTCATCGAGCATTTGGTCGCTACTACCGAGACGGTTCTGAGATTTGACTAAGTCGATCTGGTCCTGGACTTCGCGGTTGCTGACGCTAATATTGCCGTTGCCGGCCAGCTGCTTGATGTAGGCGTCGTTAATCACCTTTTGCATCGAATCCTGCTTGAGGCGGGTGTAGTGCTCCGACCACTGTGGGTCGCTGAAATTTTCCTTTTGCTGGGTTTCGTAATAATGCTTGAGGTGGCGCAGTTCAAACAGGTAACTTTCGTATGACACAAAATGCGGTCCGGCCTTGGCGACCGGGAACGGGATGACACGGGTAACTTCGTAAATAAAGGTCGAAGTCGACTGGAACTTGTAGAGAGCCAGGCCGCAATACACGAAGAAGCCGACGATCAGGGCAATAAACAGTCCAACTGAGACTTTGATAATCACCGTACGCGAGTGCTGCAGCGGGTAGATGTATTTGCGGGCACTGCTCAGCACGGCTTCACGGTGTTCTGCGACCGTTTCGTTGGTTATCTTCGGTAAGTCAGACAGCGATTCAAGAGGACCGGGCGTAACACCGGCCATTGGTAGACGCTTCCGAACCGATTTCGGGAGCGACGGCCGGCGAATACCAGCCAAACGACTGCGAAGTGCTGGCCTGCCCGATTTTGACAACTTGGGGATTTTCATATCTTTAATTGAACGCTTGTGTTTCATCTTGGTCTTCTTCAATCAATTGTTCAGACGGATGGTCGGTCGTCTGGATACCTTCTTTGCGGAGTATTTCGAGCAGATGTTTCTGGATTTTGGCCGGATGGTGAATGTCATGGATTATGAGGTCACCGACAAATGTCTGCATAGATATTGTACCAAATCCCAGCAGAGTTTCCTGCAATCCCGCAACTTGATAATTTACCATCTGAATCTGGCTGAGGTTCATATCGACGACAGTTCGGTTAAATAACCCCTTCTGGGTGATCTGGATCAGGCGTTGGTCGGTGACGATAAAGACGCTGAAATACCAGCTGATCCACGACGGTATGATCAAAATAACACCGAGCATAATGCTGGCAGCCAGGCTAATGAAGAAGAAATTAACGCTCGGTATCTTATCGGGCTGGTTGGCATAGATATACGTCAATGCGAAGGTATAAAGCGGCCCGACAAGCCAGGCCGCCATACCGATGATCAGGCCCTTGCGCATGACGATCGGGTGTTTGCGAAAGACAAAGAGTACTTCTTCCCCGTCCATCTGGTCTTCGAAGTATTTATCCGGGTTATTGTCAGCCATGGTTATGCTTATTATACCGCAAACCGTTATGTTTGGCGCAGCACCGTGGATTATGATAAATATACTCTACAATATCATTGATCTTTGGTATATAATGTTGCGATGATTACTACCGAGGCAGCAATGGTTTCTACCGATTTGCTCGGCCAAAATTTATTTCGTGCGGCTATCGACGACAAAAGCCTGAGGCCTTTTGAAATTGCCGCACAAGGCATGTACGATCCGGCAATTCCCTCGCGGTGCCGGGCCGATATCTTCAAGGCGGTCCGGTTTGGGTTAGCCGGCGTGGCGATTCACGGCTGGCAAGAAAGAATTACTGAGCCGCTCGACGAGCCCTACGAACTGAACGGCAGAACAATTGGCTACCGATACTTAGCGGACTATTTCCCGACAGACGAGGAACCAGTCGAGCCTGCCAATGATAATCCAGCCTGGGACGGAACGTCCGGTTGGCTCACTCTGCAACGAGTTGGCGTGAGATCCGAAGACGCTATGCTGGATCTCCTTGACGATCCTGCGGCTGAGGTTGAAGGGATCGCCTTGACGGAAGTTCAGTCAACATTGCTTACGTATGTGCTTGCCGCCCATGAGCTGGGTCTCGACAAGGAGCCGAATATGTTCAACGGCGGAACGCCCTTATTACTCAACATTTATGATAAGTACCATGGTTACGGATTACGCTGCGTACGGTATGCCTTGGGTGGCGCAGCCCAATCCTTGGTTGCCTCAACCGTAAACGGCATCTCGGCATACATGCGCGAGGCCGGCCGTATCCTGAACGACAATGCAAGTAGTACTGACCTGCACGTCCGCTTGAATGAGCTTTTTCGTCATGCCACCCGCGCCTCACAGCGCCAGGACGGATTTCACATAGTCCTGGATGACAAGGAATATCCGGACTTTACTATCGGCGAAAATGGTGAATTGATGTGGGAAAGAAAGTACTCAAAGCCCCCTCGACGGTTGGCAGAAGGCGAGGCTCCGACTGTAGATTACGAAGTTGACGTACTCGAGGCATACCTGCGGCGCAATAAATGTCCGGTTGGCTATACGATTCAGGCAACTGACACTATGCCTATCCGCAAATTATCTGATAGCCTTCTCACGTATATGATTGAGAGCGGCCTGGATAATCCTGCCCTGTTTGCAACTACAAAGCTCTAATAAGCCATGTGGTGGACTCCGCAAGGGTGCCCCCACCAGGAGAGCGCACGTTAATCCAGCCGCCCGCTACGCTGGGGGCTGTGACTAACGACCGAACCGTTCGAATAATCCTCATGGAAATACCAAATAAAATACCCCCGCTCTCGCTGGGGTATTTTATTTGGTGCCCCCACCAGGATTCGAACCTAGAGCTTTTCCTTAGGACGGAATTATTTTATCCATTGAACTACAGGGGCGAGCGAGGAATGTGTAGAATGTGTTTACATATTCTACACTTCCGAGTGAGCTCATGCTGTGCCGTAGGCACAGCTGGGGCGAGCGTCATTATGTATTGTCAAGCTACTATCGTGGCTGCGTGAACTTCTCGTGGACGGCTGGGTAGTCGTAGAGCTCAGAATCGCTAAACCAGAGGTCAATCTCTTTCTCGGCCTCTTTGGGTTCGGCTGAGGCATGGATAATATTGGCAACACCCCTGCCAGTGGCTGAGGCTGCGCCGTAACTGACGTGGGCGTAATCGCCGCGGATGGTGCCTGGGAGGGCCGATTTGGGTTCGGTCGAACCGACCATCTTGCGGACGGTATCGATAGCGTCGACACCTTCGAGAACCATGGCAATGACCGGACCGTCGGCCATAGTGGCTAACTGGCCTTCAAAAATCTCCTCGCCTTTGCGGGTTTTGAGAGTACCGATGCCTTCGTAGTGCTGATGGTAGTGCTCACGGCTGGGCTGGAGCATCTTGGCAGCAATAATCTTGAAGCCTGCCCTTTCGAAGCGGGTCATGATTTCACCGATGATACCGCGCTGGACAGCATCAGGCTTGAAGACAATGAGGGTTTTTTCCATGGAAGTGAGGTTCCTTGCTTAACTGTTTTCTTTATTTTAACAGATAAGCAACTACCCGGCCACTAGAATAGCCCTGGGGAGACTTTATGGAATAATCGGTGTGCCGACAGTGGCATCGACACATGTCGGATTTCTCTGATCCTGGGAGGTCGCCGTAGGTAAGAAGTCGTTAGGAATACTATAGACGCCATTACCGTACTGGAAGTGCTTACAGATGGAGCTGCCGGAGATCATAGCGTTATCCGGTACATTGGCTACAGCCAATGGTAGGCGTACCTGGATACGGCGCAAGACATCCTGGGCCCGGCCAGTGACATCAACCTGAACCTGAGCATTTTGCAGAACCATCGGAGTACCGCCGCTGAGTGCAGCGATGGTAAACGTACCGCCGCTGTAAAGCGCCGACAGCTTGACGGCGTAGGTCGAGCCGCCGCTCATGTTGGTAATGTCAATCTTACAGCCGCCATTGTCGGTGCAGCTCATGGCTGGAGTGGAGCCGTCTGAGGTGGCATACGATTGTGTGCCGGCACCGCCGCTCCTAGGATAGAGGAACATGGTGTGCTGTCCATTGCCCAAAGCGGCTCGTGTCAGGGTACTGGTCGGTACAACATCCAGGCGAAGCACGCCAAATGGACATTTCCAGTTGCCACCTGAGCCCGAGGTCAGGAATGTACCGGCGGGCTTTGTACACTTGGTTGCAGTACCGGATGCCGGCATGCTGGATGCGTTCCAGGTGATACGCAGCGTTTGTACGACGCCACCATTGGCTGGCTCGATCGGAAAGACCATTGGGTCACCGTTGGCAGAAATTATACCGGTCAGATCCTTCAACTGGGTCGTTACTAGGAGACAGGTATAGGAGACATTGTGAGCACTATCGATTGTTGGGACGGCGGGATAGTTGCTGTCAACCGGACAACTTGACTTCTCTATGATCGGCTTATTGTCGACCTGTCGTTGCTTGATGACCA
Organism: Candidatus Saccharibacteria bacterium UBA5152; assembly: GCA_002413755.1. GTDB lineage: Bacteria > Patescibacteriota > Saccharimonadia > Saccharimonadales > UBA4665 > UBA4665. The sequence continues at coordinate 32,361 of DHXQ01000007.1, forward strand.
CGCGGGCATCATTGACGCCAGTCTCGGCCGCCAAAAAGGCCTGCGTACTGAGTTGGCGGTCCAGGGCCTGGGCACCTTCGCGGCGCGATACCTGGGCAAAGCCGAGCACGATTAAACTGATGACGATCATCATAATCATCGTCACCATGATGGAAACCATCCCGAATTGCGAAGATTTATGCAAATTAATCATAGGTATCGCTTATGTTTAACAATATTGTAACAAGCTTCGGCATATACTGCCAGCAGTTTTATAGATGCTATACTTTACCATATGCGGTATTACAAGGCTAAAGTCGATTTTCTCGAATATTTGGAGGTGGAGCAAAACCGCTCACAGCGGACGATCTCTAATTATGACCATTATCTGACCCGGCTAAGCGACTTCGCTGGTGATATCTCTGTCGCCGAGATCACCCCCGAGCTGGTACGCAAATGGCGCCTCTGGCTCAACCGACTGGGTACCTACACCTCTGACGAACTTCAGAAGAACACCCAGAATTACCACCTGATCGCCCTGCGCAGCTTCCTGAAATTCTGCGCCAAGCGCGACATCCCCGCCCTGCCAGCGGACAAGATCGAGCTGTCCAAGGTGGTACGCAAGCAAGTCACCTTCCTCAACGAAGGTGAACTGGTACGGCTTTTCGAGCAACCGACGATCAACACGATCGCCGGATTGCGCGATCGGGCCATCCTGGAACTGCTCTTTAGCAGCGGGCTGCGGGTCAGCGAGCTGGTCGGGCTCGACAAGGAACACATCAATCTCAAGCGCAAGGAATTCATGGTCCGCGGCAAGGGGCAGAAGGATCGGCCGATCTTCATCAGCGACACGGCTGCCGAGTGGGTGCAGCTATACATCGATAAACGCCAGGACAACACCCGGCCGCTCTTCGTGCGCTACGGCGGCCGCAAAGATATCGACCGCAGCGGTAATTACCACCGGCTGACCGCCCGCAGCGTCCAGCGGATTGTGGCTAACTATGCCCTGCTGGCCGGCATTACCAAGCACGTCAGCCCGCATACCCTGCGCCATTCCTTCGCCACCGACCTGCTGATGAACGGGGCCGATCTGCGTAGTGTGCAGGCGATGCTCGGTCATAGCAACATCGCCACGACTCAGATCTATACCCACGTCACCGATCCGCACCTCAGGAAGGTGCACGAACAGTTCCACGCCAAGCATCCGAAATAGGTGAGCTGGGCTACTTAACTCGTTTTTGGACGGCCGTTGTCAGCTCGGCGACAGCACAGAATTGTGATCCGGCCGTTGATTTACAATTAATATCGGGACTGTCCAAATTATTCGGATTGGGCCCCACCGGGTTTGTCAGCAGGTCGTCATCGCCGTAGACGACTTTGACATCGATAATTTCGAGACCGCCGCTGGAGGTGATACTAAATTTGGCCAGCCGCATATGCTGATCCAGCAGCTCGCGTTGATTCTTGGCGGGGTTTAGGGCGCCGAGTGTTTTGACGGTGAGCGGTAGTGAGTTGGTATTGCAGCCGCTGACCGTACTCGATACCAAGCCGTGGTAACCCTGATGGTTTGGCCCGGCACCGCTATCTGTTACTTGCTGGTACAGTTCGAAACTGTACATTTTGGAGTCACCGACGCAGTAACCCTTGTAACCACTGGGGGGGCCATTTGGGATACCGGTGACGCCGCCACTGTTGAACTGGATGGAACGGGCTATATCATCGGTAATCGTGCGGGCGGCGTTTTGGGTGGCCGTGGAGATGACACCTTTGTAGTATTGTTTACTAAACTGTATGACAGATACAGTAATCACGATTACAACGACCGAGAATACGGTCATGGCGATCAGCAGCTCGATCATAGTAAAACCTGATTGCTGGCGTTTATGAGACTGGATCATGAACAGTTCTTCTTATTAAATATTTTTGATTCAATTGTGCCCTGGCGGCCCGAGCCGCCAATCGATATTAAGGCCGACTGATTGGTTCCGCCGCTATTGAAGCAGATATTGATACCGCCCGCGAGGTTGACGACGCCGAACTTGACATTTGCATTGATCTCTCTGGCACCCTCGGGCGTTGCCTTACCTAGTAGCACGTTCGGAATCGCGACAACATCAGTGCGCTGCGAGCCGTCACCGGTACCGAGGCTGCTCAGGTTGGTGATAAAGCCGATTGCTCCGACGCTATCCGTAGGATGAAGGGTCATATATGTCTGGGAGACCGTCAAGCCATATTCGAGCGTCTTGGCGCTATATGCATCAACGGGGACGCTTATCGGGTCTGTACTTGAGCGGGCGATCACGCGGGCCTGGGATGCACTCAGAGAAATCTGGCTGCCGGTGACACCAGACCTTAGTCCGACCAAGGTATAGATATTGTAATCCTGTGAAGCGCTGTTTGCACTTGGGACACCGAATTGAATAACTTGGCCCATAAATAAGCAGTCAGCGCTCCGGCCCTGAGTGTCGCTCCCGCCGCCACCCAAAGTGAGGTTCCCGCCAGGGGCGGTGCACTGGACGGTGCCAGTACTCGGATAATAGCCGCTGCCGACCTGGTTGATAATCTGTTGCAAAGCGGTTTTGACATCGCCAACTGACTGGTTGAAAGCTGTAACGTTTTGCTTACCGTTGATAAGTGCCACGGCACTGATAAATAGCGCCATGGATACAGCCAGCACGATCATCGTCTCGACAATAGTAAAACCTCGACTGTGCCGCGCGAAACCACCGTTCATACGTAGTAGTATACCATAAGCACAATCTTAGAGAAGAATCTTTGAGCTATGTACCAAGGAAAAGTGATGTGTACCAGCTGATGAGGCCAGTCCCCCATAGCTGGACGATAATGCCGGCCAGCAGCAGATACGGGCCGAACGGCAGATGCGTCCGACGGTTAGCTTTGCCGGCAACGAGCAGTGGCAGTGCCACCAACGTACCAACGAGCGAAGCCATGAAGATCAACAGTAGTGCCCCGCCCGGGCCACCGACCAGCAGCCCGATGAGTGTACCCAAGGTGATGTCGCCGCCACCGATCCAGGCGCTGATCGATGTGCCGTCCTCCAGCTTTTGCTTAGGAGAAACGATGTACAACACCAGGAATATCCCACCACCCAGCAAAGCTCCAGCTCCGGCGCGCGCTAGTGAGTGCCAACCGCCATCAAACCCGAAGGCCACCGCAAACGTCTGCACCGCCGCCAGACCGATCAGCGGCAAGACGATCTTGTGGGGTAACTCAAACCAGCGGATGTCGTAGATGGCCAGCGCCACAAATCCCACCAGGAATACCAGCCATAGGCAAAATGTAAATACATGCGCCCCGTGCAGCGGCTGCGGCCACGCCAGATACGACACCACGAATAACAGCGGTGTCATCAGTTCAGACAGCGGCGTATCCTGGATTGGCTGGCGGCAATAGCGGCACTTACCACCGAGCGTCAGGTAGCTGACGACCGGGATCAGATCCTTAGGCGCCAACTCGTGGTGGCAATGGACGCACATCGACCGGCCCTTGGTGATCGATAGCTCAGCGGCCGACAGCGCTGACAGCTTGTCAGTTTTGGTGGCCTTCTCAGCCTTGGTGGCCATGCCATTAGCCTCAGTTTCCAGGTCACCTTTGTAGACCAGCACATCCTTGGCACGCATCCGCCAGACGTAGGCGTTCACAAAGCTACCAAAGCATAGGCCGAGTATAATCAGGAGAACGATAACCATTACGGTTATAATACACTACCTTTGGGCCAATAAAAAACCAGCCCCTCTACGTGAGAGGGGCTGGAGTTTGCGTACCGTGAGCTAGATTAGCTTTCGAGACACTGAGGAGCACTCGAGCTAGCGGTCTCTAGGTTGTAGAGAATCGCAACTGAACGTCCGGCAGCAGCACCAAGTGCGTTACCGTTACACTTGTTACCAATCTTGATGTTGATGACACCGAGCTGAGTAGCGGTTGGAGCAGTTGCGGTTGTGCTACCGGTACCTGTCGTACCACCCTGGACTTTACCAGTGGCAGGAGTTGTCGTACCACCACCTGATACGGTGACGACACCAGCAGCGATGGCAATACCTGTTGGTGGCAAGCCCTGGTTGTTGTTTTCAAACTCGTTGACAGCGGCACCGATGGATGCAGCATCACTCTTAAGTGACGTATTACGTGCGTTACGTTGCAAAGCTGGAACAGCCAAGAAGACGATCAGCAGGATAAGTCCGGCGATAGCCAGGACGATTAGGACTTCGATGATGGTGAAGCCTTGCTGAACAACAGATCTAGGTTCCCCATTTGAACGTTTAAGTTTAGTTTTAAGCATTACAAATGCCCCCTTTGCATGAATTTAATAGCTTATGCTTAGAATCTTACCTAATGCTCTTAAAAAACGCAAGCGTTTTGTTGCAACATTAGACAGTAAATGATTTGCCTGCTAAACCGTACACCGGTAGCAGCACGGCGGCGACGATGATGAAGGCCACGATACCGAGCAATACCATCATCACCGGCTCAATAATCGCCTGGATATTGCGGACAGCGTTATCAACTTCTTTCTCGTAATAATCAGCCGTTTTGCCGAGCATTTGCTCGATCGAACCCGACTGCTCACCAATTCGAAGCATGTTTGGCAGTAACTCTAGGAAGTTCGGGTCTTTATCGAGAGCGTCAGCCAATGATTTACCACCCTTCACCTTCTCGATGGCCTTATCGATAGTCCGCTCGATGTGGATGTTGTTGACAGCTTCGCCAGTAATTTCGAGCATCTGAATCAGCGGTACACCACTGGAAACCAGCGTTGCGCCAGTCCGGGCGAAGCGCGCCATATACATCTTCATGAATAGCGGACCGACCAGCGGCAGTTTCATCTTTAACTTGTCAATGACATCCTTACCGGGACCGGTACGGGCCCATTTACCAAAGACCGCCGATATAAGGATTACGACAATCAGCAATACCCACCAGTACTTGATAAGGGCGTGGGAAACGCTCAACAGAATTTGTGTCACCAGAGGCAGCGATGCGCCCGGAAAACCATCGTACAACACCTGGACCTGCGGCAAGACTTTGACCAGCATGAAGCCGACAACCAGCAACATGACAAACAGCACGACGGCCGGGTAGATCATCGCACCGCGCACCTTAGCCACGATGTCGGCGTCTTTTTCCTGCTGATCGGCCAGGCGCTGCAATGAAGTATCGAGTGTACCGGAGACTTCACCAGCAGCCATCATGCTGATGTAGACCTGGTTGAAGACCTTCGGGTAGCGAGCCATGGCAACCGATAGTGCATTACCGGCTTCGACGTCCCCGATCACCTTACCGATAATCGTCTTAAACTGTTTGTTCGTAGTCTGGCCATTGACATTGTTCAGGCTCTGCACCAGAGGCAGACCGGCATTGATCAGAGTGGACATCTGCCTCGAAAACAGCACCCGATCCTTGGAAGAAACACGCGACAGCGGGTTAGCGAGACGAGCCTTGACAGGAGTAATCTCAATGGGCACCAGGCCTTCATCACGGATTAGCCTGGCAGCAGCCTGCTCACTCTCCGCCTCGACGTTAGATGAAACCTTCTGGCCATTGGCCGGATTGCGGGCTATATACTGATAACTTAACATGTATGTCTCCTCATACCACTAGCTCCTCATCAGCCGATCCAGTTCATCGATGTCGACGGCGACATTGCGGGCTTCGTCGTAGGTGATCGTACCGGCGTGAATCAGGTTTACCAGGGTCTTGTCCATCGATTGCATACCGAACTCGGCACCGGTCTGAATGACGGCGTCAAGCTGGTGGGTTTTGCCTTCACGGATGATGTTACGGACAGCTGGGGTAGCGACCATGATCTCGGCAGCCGCGATCCGGCCCCCACCGATGGTTGGGACCAGGCGTTGACTGACAATGGCGGTCAGGATGTTGGACAACTGACTCCGGATCTGCGGCTGCTGGTGCGGTGGGAAGACGTCGATCATACGGTCAATCGACTGGGCCGCCGAGTTGGTGTGCAGCGTGGCAAAGACCAGGTGTCCAGTTTCAGCGATGGTGATGGCTGAGGCAATCGTCTCCAGGTCGCGCATCTCACCGACCAGGACGACATCCGGGTCTTCGCGCAATACACTGCGCAGAGCAGCCGAGAAGCTGTAGGTGTCGTAGTGGACTTCGCGCTGGACGATGACCGACTTGATGGACTTGTGGGTGTATTCGATCGGATCTTCGATGGTAATGATGTGGGTGGCCCGTTCTTCGTTGATCTTGTGGATCATGGCGGCCAGCGTGGTGGACTTACCCGAGCCGGTTGGGCCAGTGACCAGCACCAGACCGCGTGGATAGTCAGCAAACTTACTGACGACGGGTGGCAGGCCCAGCTGCTCGATAGTGAGGACTTCGTTGGTGATCAGACGGAGGGCAGCCGCTAAGTTGCCACGTTCGTGGAAAGCATTAACGCGGAAACGGCCGAGGTCGCCGAAGGCGAAGCTGAAGTCGAACTCTTTATCTTTGAGCAGGATCTGCTTCTGGTCTTCGTCGAGGATAGAAAAGATTAATGTCTCGATAGTTTCGTCGTTGAGCACGTCAACATTGGTGATTGCAACCAGTGCACCATCAACGCGGATCATTGGTGGTAAGCCGACCTGCAAGTGAAGGTCGGATGCCTTGCGCTTAATCACCTCTTCGAGAAGGACTTCGATTCGTACGTTAGCTGCCATTAGTTACTCCTTTTCTTCGGTTGGAAGTTCATATTATGCGATATCCGTGGCCGCGACGCGGTTGACTTCATTTAATGTGGTCCGGCCAGCCAGTGCTTTGAGGTAGCCGTCCTGGCGCATGGTAACCATGCCTTGGGCTTGGGCGACTTTCTGGATTTCAGCACTGGTAGCCCGCTTCAGGATGAGATCCTGGATCTGCTCGGTCACGCTAAAGACCTCGTAGATGCCCATTCTTCCCTTATAGCCGCCTGGTGCTTCCGGACTATCAACGCCCTTAACTAAAGTATAAGCGTTATCAGCACCTAGTGGCAAGTTTTCATAACCAATATCTTCCGATACTTTGCCCCGCTCGCTGTCTTTGCCAGGCAGCAAACCGCCCAGCACCTTGTGTACGGCCTCGGTTTCAGCCCTGTCAGACTGATATTCTTCCTTGTCTTTTGAAATTCGGCGTACCAGGCGCTGGCCAATCACGGTGTGCACCGTGCTGGCGATCAGGAATGGCTCAATGCCCATGTCCAGCAGGCGCGGCAGAATGCCGGCGGCGCTGTTGGTGTGCAGCGTGCTAAAGACCAAGTGTCCGGTCAGCGCCGCCTGCACGGCCAGCTCGGCAGTTTCTCGGTCACGGATTTCTCCGACCATCACGATGTTCGGGTCCTGGCGCAGGATAGACCGCAGACCAGCGGCGAAGGTCAGGCCGACATCACCATTGACCTGTATCTGGTTGAC
>DHXQ01000007.1:40072-48735 GCA_002413755.1 Candidatus Saccharibacteria bacterium UBA5152
GATTTGTCGAGCAACCGGATAACCACCTGCTCTCCCCAGACGACGGGCGAGATGGCAATACGCAGGTCGATATCCTTACCCGAGCTATTGATACTGAATTCACCGTCCTGCGGCACCCGGTGTTCGTCAATCTTCAAGTTCGATAGAATCTTGATACGCGACACCAGCGGCGGCTCGGTGCTCTTCGGTAATTTCATGATTTCGCGTAGTACGCCATCGATCCGGCAACGGATACGCAGGCTGTCCTGCAACGGCTCAATGTGAATATCGGAAGCGTTGTGACTGGCGGCAAAGTCAAGAATTGAAGACAAGGCCTTACTGATCGGTGAGTCCTGGACCAGTGTCTTGATATTCTTTTCCGGTACAACGGTTCCGGAAACGTCTTCTTTGCTGGACTGGCCATCAAGTGGGGCCATGTTGCCTTGCAAGGTCGAGATTGCGCCGGCAACGTCACTGCCCACACTGGCGGCATATTGACGCAAAACCTGACGGATGCCTTCTTCGGAAGCTGCATAGACCTTCAGCGGCCGACCGATCTTCTTACTCAAGAAATCGACGGCCTGCACATTGTCAGCGTCGAGCATGGCCACCACCATCCGGTTTTGCATTTCACCAATCGGTACGGCCATATAGCGCTCGGCAATATCGCGAGCCAGCAGATCAAGTGTCTTCGGGTCGATATGCGCTGAACTCAGGTTGACGTACGGCACCTTATTGATATGAGCAATAATCTTCGTCAGGTCTTCGTTGCTGACCGCCCCGGACTGCACCAGCAAGCCAAGCAACGGCGTGTGCTCCGCCGTTGCCTTGGTTTTGAGTTCAGCCAGCTTTTCAGTATCGATAAGCTGTGCTGCGACCAGTTCATCTTCTATTTGCTGCTGTGTACTTACCGACAGAACGCTCATCTGGTCAAGCCTCCTGGATTACTGGTTCGTCGTATTAAATGGTGTCTGATTACTGTTGTCCGCAATACGAATGAGCTGGGTTGGGTTAATGGAATTGGTGTTGAAGTACTTATTGTCAGGAATCGGGAAATCAGTCGAGATAGCCTCAACGACTTCTACCTTTTGCTGGCGGTCCTTTGGTGTTGCAAAAACTAAATGTGCCACAATAAGCGATACAATGCCAGCAAGGACGCAGATCACAATGATAATTGCTAAATCTTTTTGCTTCATTTCACAACCTTCGTCTTAATGTTGAGGGCTTTGGCAGGCTGGTAGTAGGACACCCCGATAATATCAAGGCTAATCTGCGACGGGTCTCCTGTTATATCGAGCTTTTGGACTTGAATCGGCCGGATCGAGCGGTCAATGGCGTCGACGGTGCGCTGGATGCCAGCATAGTCACCAGAAACCTTGAATTCGAAAGGCATTTCGATTGGCTTGGCTTCATCACCGGTTTGCGCTAACTGGGCGACCGTATCGTCGCTACCAGTTAAACCCTCGATCGAAACCTTTTGGTCGTTAGCGATCTTCTCGAGGCTCGCCGTCAGTGCCGGGAAGTCATATTTACTGGGCAAGGCGTCAAGTACCAGCTTACCATTATTGCCGTCCTGTGCCCCGCTACCGCTGGATGAGCCGCCGATAAAGTTCTGGGCCGAATCAGCAAAGGAAGTGTATGATTTTACCAAACTATCGCGAGCTGTAATATTTTTCTTAAGCTGTGACAGTGCCGCCTTCTTGGTGCTGATGATGCGGTTTTGGTACGTCAGTTGCCCGAGGAGCGAGAATGACGCGACCAGGAAGAAAATAACAAGGAAGGCGGCGCCAGCGGTAATGGTGACGATACGTGTATTCGCTTTATCGACACCAATACGCTTCACTGAGTTTGTAGGATTGGATGTTTTTGCCATGATCTTAGTTCGTACTTCCGTTAGACGGTTTATTGAATAGCGTGGTAGGTTGACCAACAACGGATGGCGTACTGATGCCAGCCGGTACAACGAAGGCAACGTCATCAGCATTGTTGTAAATTACAGGGTCATACGAAGCAGTGATTGTGAAGGTCGTGCTCGTCGGGCTACGGCTATAGGTAGACAGGACAACATTTGAGAATACTTTTTGACCGGTGACTTGCGAGTTCTTGTAGGTCGTGTACTTGAGGGTATCGGTCATAGTGTTCACCAGGTCAAAGGTGGCGGCTGCCCCGCTAATGCTAACCGTATTGGCAGTGAAATCATTCGTGTAATCGGTCAGCGAAACATTGGCCGGTGTAACCTGTTGGATCAACCCGAAAGCTCTGGTGGCCTTTGGCTTACCGGCATGGAGGCTGGTCAGCGAACCAAGTTGGTTCTGGATAGTCAGAATCTTATCAATGTCCGGCGTGGCCTTCAGCTCGTTGCTGTATTTCTTGATATCCGCCGTTTGACTGCTAATAACCTTCTGCTGCACCAGGTGGACGGCGACAAACAACAGCAAGAAGAGCAAGAAGGCGCCGCCAGTCGCGATAACCGCACCGCTGATGACCGCGTGCTTGATGCGCTGCGCTTTGACAAATTCGAGTTTTACGTCTGGTAATAGGTTAAATTGAATCATCGTTTATTCGTCCCTCTCCGCCAGGCCGGCTGCCACACCAAATTGGTTGGACAGAGCTGACAATTCATTTTGGCGGTCACTCGAAAAGGCAATATTGCGCCAGGCATTACTAATCTCGACGTTCAGTCCAAAGCGGTTGGCCAGGTAGAGTGGTAGCTCGGGTAGCACGGCCGCACCGCCGGAGACGATCAAACGATCCAGTTTGACGCCAACATACCGAGCCTGAAAGAATTTGATCGACTTATCGATCTCGTTGGTCAGCACATCGAGTGTACTGATGATCGCCTGGTAGACCTGGCCTTCCAGCTTATCTTTGTTGATGCCAAACTTAAACACAAATTGTTCGGCTTGCTTCTCGTCAACATTCAAGTTTTGCATAGCAGCTTTCAGGATGGCTTCGGTGCCGGTTGGGATTGCGCGCGTTAATCGAGGCGCTCCGTCCATCGAGATAACGATATCAGTGCTCTTGCTACCCATGTCAACGATGACGGTGGGGGCGGTGGCGTTGGTGGGCAGTAGGGCGCGGGTCAGAGCCAAGTTGTCGGGTTCAAAGGCGATCACGTTCAGGCCAATACCTTCCAGTAAATCAAGCCGCTGCTCAATAAAGTTATTCGGGATGCTGGACAGGAGGATCTCAACCTTGCTCTGGTCGGCCGGTGACTTTCCGATCACCGCCCAGTCAATCTTTGACTCGGCAACTGGGGTTGGAATCAGCGAGTCGGCCTGATACTTGATCGATTTCGCCATATCGCTGCTCGAAAGGTTGTCGACATCCGCCACAGTCGTGAATACGCGGATCGACGGCAAGCCGACAGCCACGTTGCGGGTTGACACGCGAGACTTCTCCACCAGCTGACGGATGACCTCAGCCAGTTTTTGCTGGTCGCTCTTAGCGTCGCTCATAGCGACCTTAGTATCAATCGGCACATAGCCATATTTGGCTAGCGCCTTATTAGGGTTATTACCGTGTAGTTCAACCAAACGAATGGCCGTCGTACCGATGTCTAACCCGAAGAATCCAGATACCCCACTCAGTAAACTCATATTAACTCCGATTATAGCATAAGCACGACGTAGTATTGCAAACAAAATGCTGTAAATTATTTCTACTCATGTGCATGCTCCCTTCTTATAGCTCTGGCGGCAAGCCGACAATTGATTGATAGTCGCCATCCGGGGCAACACTTGACGGCGACCCGGCACTCAGCCACAACTCCGGCAGGTAATTAATGATCTCGGCCGGGTACGACGGCGTATCACCGAGCGCGCTGTAGGCACGCAGCAGCCAGATTTGCTGGGCCACCAAACTCCCGTTTACGGTCAGCTTGGCAGAACATGCCGACTCGATAGCGTCGGTAGTATAGTTAGCCGGGTCGTAGCTGGCAAAGTCATCGCTCGCAGCACTACAGGTCGATATTGTGCCCTTCCTGGTATTGACCTTGGCGAAGCCGCTGACCGCCGAAGCATTGGCATAATCACTATCCGGCACTGCCACATACAGCCCGTCGAGCTGGCTCACGCTATTTTTGATGAATATCGAGCCGTGCACGATCAGTCGGAAGGATGGTATCGCCTGGCGGTCGGCCCAAGCCGCGCCAGTATTGTAGGTTATATTTCCCTTGATGGAAACGTTACCGTCGACATATATAGTCACGTGCTTGCCGGGATCTATTACGCTGGCACTAATAGCGACGTCACTGGTGGCATAATATGTACCATCAAGCCCGCTGGCAGAGCCAGTGCTAAATGGTTGTAATGGCGCTGCGAAGGCCGGTTTGGTGCCCCAGTAATCGACACATGGCGCATCGCCGAAGAGACCACCGAAGAGACCGTTCCCGGTATTTACTGCCCCTGTTGTGAGATCATTGGAAAACGACAGCTTGGTCGTGACCGCGGCCCCTGCCGCTGGCTGGTGGGTCACGAAGTCTTGTATGTAACCCATCGCCCGTGCCGCGTATTGCGTGCCTGCACCACCGAAGGCTGGCCCATCCTCATTCCAGCTGACGATACCAGCCTCGGCAATGTGTGCCGGAGACGAACTGGCACAGGGTGTTGTCGTCGAGAACGACGCACCGGATACTACATCGCCACCGGTAACCTTGAAGTATGGCTGAACTGGAGGTGGGGGCGGAAGTGGGGGCGGCGGGTTTGGAGGCTTACACTGGTTCAGGAAGTAAATACCATCATAGGGCGTACTAACCTGAATCGTGTTATTGATGTAGGCGTTATTCACATGCCAGGTGTAGGCATGCCGTGGCTTGACAGTGAAGTTGACAGAGCCGACCGCATTGTTGTTGCTGGGCGGCGTGTAGGTGGTCGAGCCGCCGTTGAGCGATACATATTGGCTGTCAGTGTTGTCATATAGGCGCATGGTGATCTTGCCGTTCAGCTGGGCGCCCACACCACCGTCGTTGTCCATATCGTAGAAGTACAGCTGGGCGGTCTTGTCAGCCGTTACCGTGCAGTCTGCCCCAAACCGGACATAGTAGTTGATATTGCTAGCGCCGGCCGTCTCCTGCAAGGTGACTTCGTAACCGCTGGTACCGCCGGTCTGGGCAATTCGATAGTTACTTGTCGGGCTCGTTTCGTTCATGTAGAAATAGTTCATGATACCGTCGCAATCGGCGATGTTGAGCGTACCGACGATCGTGATCGAGCCGGTACACTTCCCCGGCTGTTGGTCGATGTGGTCGATACTAATCCTGGCCGTATAGAGGCCCAGGTTCGGGTCAGGAGTCATACCATTCAGCGGTATGGTCAAGGCGTTGTTACAGTTACCGTTAGAGCCATCGTAAAAATATCCGTAATAGGTAGTCTTGGTGCCATTGATGTCAACCACCACCTTAGTGATCTTATCGCCGTTGCTCAGATTGCCGTAATTAGTGTCATAGTAATCATTCTTCTGCATACCATCATCGCTGCTCGGATCCTTAGGACAGTAGTTCATATTGCCAATTGTCAGCTGGCCACTGGCCTGCGTATAATATGCCGACACATTCACCGAGGTCTTCTGGACGTAGCGCGTTTCGCCGACAGCCAGCCGGATCCGAGTAGTATCACAGGTGTTGACGTCGCAGGTCGGGCCGGTCGTGTCATAATAGCTGCTCCCAAGCGCCGAAGCTTTACCACCCCAGAGTAGCCCGACGCCGAGCACGACAAACGCCATGACAGCCGCCGTAGCGAACAGCTTTTTTGATTGTGAGTTCAACAGAATTCTATGCATGATCATTTCCTATGTACCCAACTGTGCTTTGCTTTGAATCTTATCAATCATCTCTGTTTTACGAACATCATTGATCTTAGTGTCGGCCTTGATGGCGGTAATCGCCTTATCAATCGCCTGCTTCGACAAAGCGCTGTTACCCTGGTTATCCGCCGATGCAGCGTAGTCGAGATAGAACAAATACGTGGTAGTCTTGTCAGCCTTAGTGTCAGCAATCTTGTAGGCAACGAAGGCTTGCTTATTATCCTGCAGTTTCTCGAAGGTCAGCGCCGCGTGGTAGGCAGTCGTAAAATCTTTGAATGTCCGGCCGCTTAACTTCTTGGACTGTAGCGCATTGGCGTCCAGCCCGGTGTCAACGTATAGCTTGCCGACAGCCTGTTTGGCTGTCATTTCATGAAAGTCGGCTGGCGCATTCGGGTCAGAGAAGTATTTTGGCGCTGTCGGGCGATTAGCATAGCTATAGATCACAAACCCCAGCACTATCAGTACCACAAGCCCAGCCAAAATGACCCATTTCTTAGAAAGTAGCTTAGACCGCTTCTCCACCGGTGTGGATGTTACGATCTTGCCGTCAGCCGTCGCTTCGGTTGGTTCACTCATAATATGGACTTAGTATAACAAAACCATAAACGTAATGGTACTAATAATTTCTACAAATCAGTTAAGCCATGAGTACAAAGCTAACCTATCATGAGCCGGACATCCGGATAAGTGACGGGCGTAGGGAATATCTGACCACCATCACCGTCGAACATTGTTACTGGAATGCTCCACCCTCGATCTGCGTACGTATGCTTAAGGTCAATGTGACTGACCCGCGTTTTACTGATATTATCACCGACTGCTAGTTGACCTCCCACTTCTAAGGCGTACCAGTGCGCCACCGCATTGAGGACGCTTGGTATTCTGACATGCAGATTAGGCTGTGCGCCCTGTTTCTCGCGCAAGATACGAAGCTGCTCCGCAACTGGCTTGCCGGTGATAGTTTGGTCAGACCATGATTGCATGAGGCTTAATTCTACGGCCGCATCACCTCTGGTGCGTGAGATATCACGCGCAGTATAGTGGCTATCTTTGGTAATTGGGTTGTTATCGGTCCGAACAGACCGATACTTTCGTGACGTTCTATGGAAAGCCTTGACGAGGCTACTGATTTGCTCTGGGTCCGCCACGACATTGGGCGTGGCCAACAAGTTATACCCTAGACCTTGGGAGATTCTGTCGTTGACGATGGTATCGTAGACGCCATTCTCCTGCCATTCCTTATCTTTGGCGGCAAATAACTGCTCAAATTCTTTACGGCTAACTGGCGGTTTGTGACGTTTTATAAGACGGCCTAGACCCCCATTTAGCTGTGCCTCGACAGCACTGTAAGCGTCGTAGGCACTTCTGACTTGTTCCCGGATCATTTCTGGTAGGATCTTAATCAGTTCTGGCTTATCACGATCCTGGCGTTTATTACGGACCTCTCTTATTCGCGGATCACGATTATAGCCGAAGCCCTCAATAGTATGGTCGATCTCGTAGAGAAAGCGGACTTCGTCCAGGCTCAAGCGATGGTCCGGATCGGCAGTTATCAGCTTGTCTATCTTGGTCAGTCGTTTCATATCGGCGGCTTTTTTGACGTACTCTTCGCCGCCGGGTAAAGCTTTCAGCTTCTCTGATACAACATTGGCCATTTCAGGTTCAAGCTCCTGAGCTGGGTTAATACCACGAACCTCGCCAACCACGTCATCTTTCATGCGAACTGCGACGCGAGGTACTCTATCAGTGCCATCAGTATCACGTGTATAAAATACGTAGAAGTCGCCGCCTCTAATATGGGCAGCCGCCGTTTCAAAGCCGGTTGAAGTACACCAATCGAGGCCAAAGCCTTGTAGGTCACCATGCAATTCCCTAGGATCACTACCCTTGAGATACTTCTTCCAGCTGCCCTGAAGTTGCTCACGCTGTTCAGGCGTAATCATTCCCTCATGGGTTTTGTGGATAGCCTGCACGTATAGCTTTGCGAAGTTACCGCCGCGCAGCGCCTTTTGGAAATCAGCTTCTTCTTTCGGATCGTCGAAGACGTCTTTGACCGTAAAATCAAGCTTGGGCTGGCCAGTTTCGCCATCAACAACTACAACTCCGTCTTTATCTCTTACTTCTTCGCCAAAGCGTGATTTTTTGACCCAGCTGTAAACCTGTGACAATGAGCCGCGGATCAACTCCGGAAATGGAACAGTCGTAAAGTTGCTGCGTTTCTGGAACTCTTGTTTTTGCTTATCAAGCTTGCCCATCCTGGTAACACTATCGAAAGCGTACGATTTAAACCAGCCGGGATACTCTGCATCACCGCTCGCTAAATACTCGGCCCATGGCTTCAAGCTATGACGTTGATCATTACTGATAATCCTAGCAGCACCGCTTCGCATTTCAGGAGTGATTTCTATGTTGCCATGGCCTTCTTCACGGGCAATCCGGCGATCCAGCTCAAAGTAACTGTCAGGTACGTCTTCGGGCTTGATAGCGTGCGCCTCGACTTGCCTGCCGATACTGTCCTGGTCACCGGTCAGGATACCGTCGTTAACGTAATCTTTGTTCGCGAGGAAGCCTAGGTAGGCCGAGATCTTAGCCGTCGGCTCGTTGGGGATGACATCACCGCCGACACGAAGATAGCGCGCCACATCCTCGACTTCTTGCGAAGCGTGGAGATTTGGATTACGCTCGTAGAGAAATGAGCTACCATCATCAGGCTGTGGGGTTTGGATTGTTTCAGGCATTTGTTTTTGTGTTAATTCCTGTATTAACATTAGCATATTATTGCTAAATATGCAAGATAAGTAAACTACTTAGAAAGGTAACTTGCCTTTGAGGCTGCCGCTCATCATGGCATCAATAATAGTAAACAGCGCGCGTTGTGCGTC
>DHXQ01000007.1:48768-51655 GCA_002413755.1 Candidatus Saccharibacteria bacterium UBA5152
ACGTCGTCAATCACCTGACGGATAGCAGACGGATCAGTGCCCTTCAGCCAGCCGTAACTACGGTTGCCGCGAACGACCGTATCGACAACGTTATCAATATCGATATCAGCTGAAGATTCTGGCTGTGCATCGGCACCAAGAACCATGGTACGGAGCAATTTCCGAGCATTCGGGCTTGATGCACCGCTTAAACGGAGGTCCACTAGACGGCTATCAGATCCATGCCTTTCCTTGGCATGTCGTGCCTGGTTTAGTGCTACGATGTCGAATGCAGCCTTGAGAGCAGCCTGGGCGTGGTCGGTCGATGCGGTCTCAATATTAGCCAGTACTGCTGGGTCCCCCGCGCCTTTACTCTTCGCAATGTCACGCGCCCTACCAAGCGCTATGCCATCTAAGGATGCTACCATTGCTGCTCGAATGGCTGGCGTTGACGCAGTATTCAAACGATTCTGAACTAAGGGGTCAGCAATGCCGAATGTTTGCGCAAGCTGGCGAGCTTGCATCAGCGCGAGATAGTCCAGGGAGGCTCGCATGCCTGCCTGAGCAACGAGGTCTTGAATGTTGAATAACGTGAATTGGACATAGCCATCGTTGACGCCATTCTTCTGGGCATGATCTCGAAGGGTATGGAGCGTCATCTGGTCGTCAGACGATAGGAATGATGGGACTGTCATAGCTGCTTCGTAAAGCTGGGCATTTACTCCCTTAACTGAGTTCTCTGCCGCATCCGTGACTGACTTAGCCGTAGCTAACAGATTAGGCTCGACATTGGATGCACCGGGGTTTCGCAGCCCAGTCTGAAGAACTGTGTCATGATTGGACACGACTGCTGCCAGCCGTTCATCATGCTCAGACGTCAGAGTATTTGCAGCCATTTCATTGGCATAGAGGGCATCGCCTATATCGGTGGCATCAGCGAGAGTTTCGGGGAGCGTGCTGGTATGTGTATATTCGTGCGACATGAGTTAAATTGTAGCATAAGCGCTGTAAATTGTCAACAATATGTTAGAGCACTCTATACCGTTTAATTAGCGAAGTGAGAGCCAGCCCAGCACTCTGTTGAACTAGGGTCTGAAAAAATACAAGTTATAGCTACATCCGTGGTGTCGTGAAAGCGGTCTGGGCGACCAGCGCATAGCTGCTGCTATCAAGCGGCACATCGAGAGCTGCGACCACGTCTAGAAATGCCATCGGGTCTTCGTCGGCACGGCCCTCGCTCCAGCCCATTGACGGAACATATGAATTAATTCTAAAGCCACTATCCGGACGATTAGCGCTTATAGTCGCCAGGTCATCAATCGCATCAGGCCGAGCCCTGTCAAACCCATTGTGAACAAGTTCACCGAGTGTACGAGCAGTGCGGCCATTGCCGTTCTCATAATTGTGCGCCAGCACCACACCAAATGCAGCCAGGTTCCCACAGCGCTGCAAGGTGTCATCTATGCTGCCGCCTTCCGCCCGGTATTTCCGAGCAACTCGCTGGGCGAGTTCCAAGGCATGGGTCATGATGCCGGCGCGCTCTTCTGGCCGGGCAGCATAACGTCTAACTTCACCCGTCGTCGGGTTGACAATCTTAACTGGTTCAGGGTGTAGGTCAGGAGATTCATCGGGTGCGACTTTGCGGTGAATCGCGTCTACTGCACCCATGTAGCCTTCGAGGGACGCTCCTTCAACGAGCGAGAGACGCGCTTCAGCGTCTAAGCCTTCATATCCAGTACTGCTCAGTAAATCGATAAGGTCCACGCTCGGATCAGCTTGAGTCTCAAGGTCGGATTGGGGCATATTTATTTCTGTCATGTCTAACCCACATTATACATGCTTTTGCTTATTTGTCAATTTGATATGACCCTATGAATCTGTGTGTAGCACGTCACTGCTTGAGCTGCGAGATGTATTGTCTGGCTAGCTGTTGTTCTTTGAGTAGCTGCTGGCTTAACTGAGTAGCGTCTTTGAAATCGGCAGATGAAAAGCCGCTGATCTGACACGCTTGCTCGCGCAAATGGGCATATCGCTTCATGCGAGCTCCTAGGGTGGCCTTGCCGCCCACGATCGCGCCGATTACCGCTACCCATCCGCTGCCGCCATGCACTTCATGGCCAATCCCCGCACCGACGTTAATACCAATCAGTGTCGCCGTGCCCGTCGCTGCTATCGAACCAATCTTTGCGGCCAGTTTACGGCGGTGTAGCTGCTCGTTGAGGGCTTGTAGGCGGCGCTGCTGCTCGCTCTCAAGCAGATCAGCATCCAGACCATGGCGCTGCATCAACTGCAATACGCCGGCCTCGTAGGCATACTTGGTACGTAATAATTTATCCCTGCGCATGAATGACATCAATCTATTGCCAGGCAGCATAGCCTTGACCAGATCGCGGCGGAGATCGTTTAATATTGTGGTGTCGGGCTCGATGACAGCCTCTTTCTGAATCTGATCGTAGGTCGCAACCATCGCCCGTTTATCTTCTAGGCTCAGATTAGCCTGCTGTAGCGTCTCGGCATCCAGCCCGGATTCCCTTGCGAGGCGAGCGTTGAGCCTTTGCTCCTCGAGTTCGTTTTGGAATCGAGTCTTGAGATCCTTGGCCTGCTGATGCGATAGCAGTTCAATTTTCTCGATGGCGTTGCCGTCCTCGTTACTCCCCAATACGGTGTGTACCGGGATCTGCGTGGCGAAATCACGATCTACCATACGAATCTGATGCACAGCGCCGTCCCGGTAGGAATACTCAAAAATGTAGCCTGGGTGCCATTTCTCCAAGCGCTGGTATTCAAGCCCCAGGTCACGGAGCATTGCCTGGCGCTTGCCGTCAGCAACCTCTGGCTCGGCTGCCTCATATTCATCATAACTAGTCGATACCTCGATCTCAGCCCATTCATACGGGTTATCGGGATC
>DHXQ01000007.1:51908-65231 GCA_002413755.1 Candidatus Saccharibacteria bacterium UBA5152
TCACTAAAGGCGCCTGCTTCGCGCCAGTTATAAGCATCTTGATCACTCATAGTTTATGATCGTAACATAAGCTTGATTTTAGATCAATATTAGGAAACTGACTTGGTCGTATAGTGCCGCCGGTTTGTCGTAGTACTTCGCCCATTCTTTATCGCCATAGCAGAAGTGCCACCATTCGCCATCGAACGGTGCGAAGCCAGCCTGCATCATGACTCGGCGGAGCAGTTGGCGGTTATCCCAGGCTGCGCGGCTGATAAATGGCGAAAACGTGAATGAGTCAGGTGTAAATTCCCAGATAGCGGTGCCGAAATCGAGTGGCTTCGCTTCCCTGAGTATCTGTATATCGACCGCCGCACCGGCCGGGTGGCCGGCCACTCCGGGGACCGCAATCGATCTGTGGACGGCCGCCAAAAGCTCATCGCCGCTGTAACGGTCTGCCAGTTTGGTTTTATACTCCTCAAACAACCGCGTCTGTACTTCCAGCGCCCGGTAGCCATAGCCCACTTCAAGTTGTAACTCCTTATTCTCGGCCGCAAGTATTCCGGCCGCTTGCTGCAATCTCGACAGCACACCGCTGCGTACATACACGCCATCTGGCGTATAGGCGAGCATGTCAGTTCCGACCTGGCTAGCTGTGAGATTTTTCGAGGATGGTATTGCCACCAGCGGTTCATCTGATGGGCGTACGGGAACACCGGCATAGTCGGCATACCCCAAGGCCTTTTCTTCCAACAGACGATAAATGTCTTGTTTTCTCATGGCAGCTTAAGTGCTCCATCGTATAGAACGTTGACCGTACCGCTAATATACGATTCCATACGTGCTCCGGCTTGGTAGACGGCTTCGGTGCTAATAGTTTCACCCGATGGCTGTATGACATCTAAGCTAACTGACGAATAGTTGGGCCAGAGCTGGGCTATGCCAATGGCGCTGGTACCGCTGCCGCAAGCTGTTTCGTCAAAGATTGTATTAACTTCCTTCACCCAGACACTGAACTCAGCCCTGCCCGATGCCTCGTCGTAATACGTGACACCAACGGCGGGCTGGTCATTGAGCCTGTACTTATTATTTTGCAGTAAGCTCGTCAGCAGTTGACGTGGAGATATATCATTCTTCGGCTCTGTCACAACTAAGTGCATAATGCCGCCGAGCTGCACCAGCCGACCCTCATGCACAGGGCGTACTAATTCGCCAACGGCCGGCACTGGCATTTCCAGGCGCACTGCACCATTTCGAACCTTAAAAGTTAGAGGACTGTCGACTCCAGAGACTTCGATAAGTCCGATGTAGTTCTTCCCACCAGTGAGCAGCCAGATAGCGCTACGGGCCGCATTACCGCAGAACTCACCACCAAACATCTCGACCTGGCCAATCGCTGTCGGATCTTGCGGAGTCGTCACGAAGCAGCACTGCTCGACTTCTGGTAAATCAGGTCTTGCCGCCTTCCACCCTTCCATGACGCGGTCATTAAGCTCGGCGCGATCAACCGGCGGCAATTCGTCACATATCACTGCGGTTGTATTGCCGGACGGGTACATGACGGCCACTCGTTTTAATACGCTCGGCTGTTCTTGCTCGGCCAGGTTGGAAATGGGGGCAACATCCAACTGACCTACTGTTTGTTCAGTAGATTTCATTACATTCCTTTTTATTAATTATCGGTATACACAAAAATGCCAGCTCTCAGGCTGGTCATAAACTACGCATGGCAGATATAACTTATCAGCGAGAGGCTGGCACTATATGGCCGTGATGCGAAGTGACGATGTTAAGGGCCGGTTCGTAGCCGCCAGTACCGTTTTGCATCCACTCGCTAATACGAGCAATCGTCCGGCTGCTGAGCTTCGTCTTGGCTATGATTTCCGTATATTTTTTGCCAGCTTGCAGCATGCGGGCCGCTTCTAGGCGAGCACTGATCTCAATAATTTCCTTTTCAGTCATAACATCGCGTAAAAAGTTTTGCATAGCCGGCACGGAGTCAATAGCAACAAACACCTCGGCCAATTGCCGGGTAGTATCAGATCTCCAAATTAAGTCGTCGTTATTAGACATGCCCTCTACTTTACCAAAGTAAAGTGGTTTTGTCAAGTCCCTAGTAGTTGACGTCGTCGTCAACGACAGGCCCAGGCTCTTGGACGTGCTTAGGCTGCAGCAGTACGCCATGTCGTTCCCGCCACTGCAGAGTCAGTTCATCCAACAGGTCTGAACCAGTAATATCGGTGGCAGTCTGCACGCCGTCCCGTTCCATAATTGATTTGGCGAGCAGGCTGTCCTGCATCTGGCCGCTAGCCCGCAAGGCATACGCGAAGTTGTCCATAATCCCACTCAGCGTAGTACGCTCCTGCTCTTCGGCCACTCGATCTGGTTTAACGTACGCTATAGTTGCCGTAATCTGGTCAAGCTCCAAAGCGGCGCGGTCAAATTTATCATCGCCCTGCAAGTCCGCGGCCGGCATGTCATCTCGCGCTTTTGAGAAGTGCAGCGAATCAACCGCTTCAACCGAGACTGCGTAGCGAGTCATCAGGTCCATCAGCGGCTCACCGTATTCGAGTAAGGCGGCGAGATGGTCGGTAGCGATATCGTGCTGGTAAAAGTAGAAATCAGCCACGGCACATGGAAACTTACCTGTGGCAAGAATCCCGACGTAACCCTGACCTACGATAGCACCGGCCTCGATCGGGACAACTTCGGGTATATTTGGGTTGGTCTGGCGCAGTTCGGCCATGCGCCTGGAGAACTCTTGCGGCGTTGGCAAGGTAACACTTGTCGGGTCAGACTTTTCCATAGTAACGGCAAAGCCGAGGCTATCATAGACTTGCCGGACTGATGGAACATTCCGATAGCCGTTAAACATGAAGAAGTTTGGGCCGCCTGGATCCTCCTTTGTAATTTTAGCGAGCTGATTGTACCCGTTCTTACCATCGTGTAAGGTTGCTGGCACCAAGGCTGCAGACACCCCGGCCACGCCCGGCGCGATGTGAGTCTGGTTTTGACGACCATAGTTGATTGTGTAGGTATGGTCCGGATTGATCACAAGCTGCCCTGTACGAGAAGCTATCGTTTCATAATTGTCAAAAAAGTTGAGAGTACTGCCCCCACTTTCTTCTATAGCAGTCACGGAACTACCACCGTCATATCGGGGATCGTCGAGCGCCGCTGGGCCTTTCTGTGATATGTCTATAAGCAGCTGTGGGTTATCGGTCAATATCCCTTGTTCAACAGATATCTCGTCGTCAGAGCTGCCTGCCGACAGCCCTGTGCCGAGTAGGGTTAGATCAGCATCACTCGTCGCTACAGTTTCACCGGCCTTGTTTTTTTCGAGCAGCGTTACATGAAGCGTCGGATACGCACTGAGCGCTTCAGGGTTGGCAGGTGTGGGGGTACTTGTTTCTGACATATTTGTTTCGATTAGTAACTAATATAAACATTAGCATGTTTTTGCTTAATTCGCAATATAAATGTACACAGGTAATGCGTCATCTGGTATAATTACCCCTAATGAGCTCACTTCAAATCGGTATCGTAAAGTTTTAACCCTACCTTATTCCATCACCTTCAAAATGCCTCAACCGCGAAGCAAACGTGGCTATTCAAAAGAATTCATTAAATAAATTGGGATCTAGCGAGCCGCAATCTTTAACACAACAATTGGAATAATTAGAACGGCTATACACGATAGAGTCCCCCACGCTTTACGTCGAGTTCTGTCATTGCTCTTACCCAATAAACCTAAAGCAGAAAGTGCTGCCACTTGTAGCAAAACAGAAACAATCGCAGGGATTAAAATTTTTGGCTTTGGAGAGCTTGTCTGACTACTCCAAACAAGTAGACCTATTATCCAACCCGGAACTACCATACCTAAGCCCCAAAGAACCATACCGGATGTTTTATTTTCTGGCGTAACTTTGTCATGGAACTTCTTCCCACCAGTAGAGGCGATTAACCAAGCCATGATAGCGGCTACTATAAGCGTAGGAACTACCGCTATTGCAATAATAATCCCAGAGCCAAAGCCACCACCATCACCACCCGTAGTGTGCAAAACAAGTTTAAGGATTATCCAAATCAGTAGTACGAAAACTATCAAGAACGTTACCAAAAACAAGGTCACTGCTGAAAGCGTACCGAACACTGGTTTCTTGTTATTGTTTAGCATTTGGAGTCATTATAGCAATTAACACATAATACGGCACCAAAAATGTTATTATTAACAGATGGGAATGAAAGGTTGGTTTGTATGCTGAGCATAGGGACGGCGACGAGATAAACCAACTATTTGAACTTACTTTTTCCTCCTAAAACTTGCCATGCGTAAAGTATCTAACCTTTCGAGTTGCCTAGGCCCCTCGTTCGGTTCGCATCACCAGTCTAATGTGATCCTAGCCAATGCATCAGGTACAAGGTACCGCAACATTGTGACCCATCCCGATGTCGCCAAGTCGTCGTTGGTGACATTGGTTTCCGGATCGTGCGAACCATGCTCTAGCTCAACGAGTATTCCACGGCGGAATTGGTCGAGGTCGACTTTGGTAAAGTCTACGCCAATCTGCTGGCCGACGGCCCGTGCTTCTTCGTTACTTAACTGCATCGTTTTCTCCCTTGTGCGTTAACAGATATATAATCGGCAGAATGCCGACACTATTGACGATGAGTAGCACCACATACCAGCCCGGCTGATTGTTCCGGGCAGCTCGCCAGAGGGCGAGTCCTTTCCAGACGAGTTCCCATAACACCACTACAGTCAGTATCACTGTCCATGCTCCTGAAAGTTTATAATCCATACTGTGACTCCTCTCTCACTAACGGATTGCCGGTAATGACCTCCCGGGTTGGGATGATCCGCCCACGCAACTTATGTTGATCCGGCAGCCCGGTGAGCAGCAGATACCCCTGCCAGCAATCCTTGCCGGCCTCCAGCTCAAGATGCGGCTGGTCGGACAGCGAGGGTTCATCGTCGACATCGTACAGGCAGTAATCGCCGATACTCAGCACACAATCAGTCTTGTGGACCTTATACGAAACGACGAGAATTTCACCGATAGTTACCGGCTCTACCCAGGCAAAGGTATCATTATCGAGGTACAGCACCTTGGTATTATGCTTCGTCTCTATCAACTTGTAGGATCCGCTTTTGCGTAGCGTTATCATGATCTTCTCCTTCCTTATCTGGCTCA
This sequence comes from Candidatus Saccharibacteria bacterium UBA5152, assembly GCA_002413755.1. Classification (GTDB taxonomy): domain Bacteria; phylum Patescibacteriota; class Saccharimonadia; order Saccharimonadales; family UBA4665; genus UBA4665. Next base: position 57,083 of record DHXQ01000007.1, read on the forward strand.
AACAGCTTAGATTCAACCGATCTCACAAATGACATGGCGCATCTCTGGTTCAAGGTGCGTACCTGGATGTCACCCAGGCGGCTATGCAAGGTTACGCTACCCATCAACCCAACTCGGCTATAGGTGACGCCGCTGACAGCCCAATAGGAGAGCTCATCACACATTACGAATAGCGGTTTTTTATCGACCAGAAAGATGCGGCGATTAGTCGCGACTAAGGCACCATGCCCAGACTCCTAAGGCCTTGAGCGAGGCGTTTAGCCGGCACGTCGGCCGCAGGGTTGAAGTGAATTATGCTACGAGTCATGGGTGGCATCCTCCTACGTGTATTTAAGTCCTGCGCCGGCTGGCTGGCATTGACACTGATCACAGTCCTGTCGTGATACCGTGCATATCCGTAGAGCGATGTTAAGAGGACAATAGTGCTCGAGGGAGAAGTTAAATATGCTCAATAGATTTGCTAAATTACGCCACCCGGTCGCCATCGACCCTGAAAAATTTTCGGACAGAAAAAGGCGCATGTACCAGTTTCTGACGGAGAATCCGATTGGCGTGCTTTCGACCGTTACCCCAGACGGCAACCCGCACGGGGTCGTGATCTACTTTGTAACTGGTAAGGATTTTGTGATCTCGTTTCTAACAAAGACCGGAACCCGAAAATACGATAATCTGGTCCACAATGGACGCGTCAGCTTGACCGTTTTTGAGTCAACGACGCAGGCCGTTGTACAGGTTATCGGCCGCGCCAAGGAAGTAACTGACAGCAAAACGGTCAGTGATATTGCTGGCAGCGTGCTCGGTGTGACGCAAGGCTCCGGACAGCCCGGACCGTCGCCCCTGTCTAAACTGGAAGTCGGCCAATACACTGCCTTTGATATTACGCCTGACCAAGTGCGCATGGCGGTCTATGCCCGGCCCGATTCGGGAGGTTATGCTGAATTGTTCGAATCCGTTGAATCATTCGAACTCAAGGATGAGCAGACGGATTTCTAGATTTCCGCGCCGTGGGCTGATTCGAGTTCGCCCAGGTCACGAATAACAATGCTGCCACGCTCAAGAGTGAGCAGCCCCTGGTCTTTTAGTTTGCGCATCTCCCGACTGACAGTCTCGCGCGACAGGCCCGACCGGGCGGCGATATCCACCTCGCTGGTATCGATGACATAGCCACCATTTGACCGTTGCTTGCCGAAGCGGCGGCATTCCATGATAAGTTCGTAGATCAAGCGGCTTTTGGCCGTGCCAGACATCAGGTGCACCAGCCGGCCCAGCAAGCCGTCCATACCTTTGTATATCCGACGCAGCAGGTCAAACATGACGTCAGGGTTGCCCTGCACAAACAGCAGTGCGTCATCAGTGGGCACAATATGCAGCTCTGTTGCTTCTTCGGTCTTATAAAAGTATTTATTCGGTGTCCGGTCAATCGCCCCGGACATAGGAAAGAAGGCTGGCGGTTTGAAGATATTGACAATCACTTCGTCGCCCCGATACGAGACATCGTACTTTCGAACTTTACCCTTGGTTATATAATAGACATGCTCAGGCGACTCGTCGGCAAAGATAATAATCTGACCCTTAGGGTATGTACGCTTCGGGAATTGGGAAAAATGCTGGTGGATCTTGTCGGTAATATCAGGATTCATGATTGCGCCATATACGCCAGTATATTCCCCTGCCAGATGCCATGCAATTTCGGCAGTATGTGAACGATAACATTAAAACATCATCCGTGTCTTCGTTACCTCTGTTATAATAATCTGGTATGAGTTTATCCATCGGTATCGTCGGCCTCCCTAATGTTGGCAAATCTACCCTGTTCAACGCCCTGACCGGCAGTAATATTCTGGCCGCCAATTATCCGTTTGCGACTATCGAGCCAAACACCGGTATTGTCCCCGTCCCTGACGAGCGGCTGACGAAGCTGGGCGAAATGTATCATACCCAAAAGATCGTCCCGGCGACGGTGACATTCGTAGACATCGCCGGTCTGGTGGCTGGCGCGTCACAGGGCGAGGGTTTGGGTAACCAATTCCTGAGCCACATCCGCTCCTGCAACGCCATTGTGCAGGTGGTGCGCGCCTTCGAAGACGCGAACGTGTTGCACGTTGACGAGCAGCACAACCCATCCAAGGACATTGACGTCATTAACACCGAGCTGGTGCTGGCCGACCTGCAAACCGTCGACAAACGGCTGCAAAAGTTCGAAAAAGAGGCCCGGGCCAATCCCAAACTCAAGTCAGTGCTCGATACCCTGCTGGCGGTGCGTGCTTTGCTCGATGACGGCAAGCCTGTCTGGAGCGACGCGGCTATAGATCTGGAACATATTGCCGACTTGCATTTGATAACTGCCAAGCCAGTGATTTATCTATTTAACCTCGATGAAAATGGCATTACCGACGATACGCACAAGGCGGAATTGGCGCAATTAGTTGCGCCATCAACTGCGCTGTTTATCTGCGCTAAACTTGAAGCAGAGCTGCAGGATCTCGACCCGGCCGATGCCGCCGAAATGCTGGAGAGCTACGGCCAAAACGAGTCTGGGCTACTACAGCTGATCCATGCCGCCTACAAGACACTCGGTTTGCAAAGTTACCTGACTGCCGGCACGCCAGAAGTCCGCGCCTGGACGATTCCGATTGGCGCCACTGCGCCGCAAGCTGCCGGCGTGATTCACGGTGATTTCGAACGCGGATTTATTGCCGCTGACATCGTCAGCTATCATGATTTAGTCGCAGCCGCCGGCCAAAACCCGGCTAATCCCCTGCAGGCCGCCAAAGCCACCGGCAAGCTCCGCACCGAAGGCAAAACCTACGTTATGCAACCCGACGACATCGTCGAATTCAAGTTTAACGTCAGCAAATAATAAACTTAAGCTTGAGTTGCTGTAAGCTCTTCTTGGGCGAGTTCAATCGTAGTTAGAGCACTTTCCAAAGCTCGCTGCGTAACCACGGACCGACTCGTCTGAGTCGGGTCTTGATAATCAACATAGTCAACGACCCGCAATGGAGGCCGGCCGTCGAAAATCATAAGTATCGCTGCCCGTGCAATATCGTCCAGATCAGCAACAATGCTCAAAGTTACAACTTCATACTCCGGATGAAGCCGAGTTTGGTCGCCCGAATCGGTTGCACGATAGGCTTCGATGCCACTATTTTCCCTGCCAGAATGTACTGATTCCTTTATTCGCTTTGACCCGTCACCAAAAATCTCCGGCGTGGTCAATGTTACAGGAATTAAGCCATGCATCCCTGGATTATCGACTATATCTGAGATTAATTGCCGAGCACGCTGCATATCTGCAGGGTCAATCTCTGTTTCGGCAGCAGTGATTGCCGGTTTCAATGATTCAGTTGTCATATTAGTATTTTAGCATAAATGCTATGAATAGTCAATTGTAGTGATCGCTGTTAAAGTGTGCCTCGTAGGCGGTTCAACTCAAAGTCAGTCAGACCGTCCTTGCCAAACTGCGGCGAGAGATAGACGGGTTGATCATAGTGATCTTTGAGCGCATTAGCAACAGGATCAGTCTCAGGTTCGACTGTGCCAGCTAAGGCAGTTCCCCCTAATACATGCTCCGCGGCAGACGCTTCGCGCCCCTCATTTGCACCATCTTTGATAAGTTCGGGTTTGTGTAATGTGATAGACATCACATTACAATAAGGCCTCCAGGTTGCTGTGTCAACCGGAAACCTTAGTGTAATTTAGGCGCTCTATTGCTGTGGTGCGATGGGGCTGTTGGTGAAGCCGTAGGGGCGCTTGCGCCAGCGTTGGGTGAATGGTACTGCCATGTAATCCTTGATGACCTTTCCGTTATGGACGATGCTCTTCAGGCCGGCTGCTCCCATGGCGGCGGCGAGCTTGAGCTGTTCTTCGCTGCTGTCGATGATACCGTGGTGGATACCGGTGTCAGCTTGGTATTGCTGCTGCGGAATTGGCGTGCTAACCCCGTTAACGTCGATAGCCTGAGCGTAGCGCTGCTGGGTCATAGCCAGTCCGGGAGGCGTATTCTGGATTTGCTGCAGCTGTTGGTATTGCTGCATCATGAAGTGGTGGCGGATCTCCATGACTTTGTGCTGAGTGTGCTTGTAGAATTTGCGCAGGCGGGCGGCGTTGAATGAGGTGAAGCGGATTTCGCGGTTTGGAGTGAAGATGCGGACCGTTGAGTCAACCAGCCGGGCTGAAAAGTCGAGCTCGGTGATCATATCGAAGCGGACATCCTTGAGCGTCAGGTATTTTGGCTTCTTGTCGATCAGGAGGACACGGAAATCGGTGGCCACTAGCATACCGAAGCCGGCTTCGTACTGACCATTGACGGCCTGAGCAATTGTCTCGCCTGGTAGAAGGATCTCACACAATTCACGGACTTCTGACCGGCCCCAGACTCGGATCTGGCATCCTGCTTGCTTGAGTTGCTCGTCGATAACGGCTAATGTGACCATTCGTGACTCCTTCCTTTAGTACTTTCATCATAGATCTTTCTGACTTAGAGCGCGGTTAAGTAGCTCACGTGTCGGCACAGATATATATCACAAAGTCCCTCCCTTGATTCCTCTGATGATTTTTGATACGATTTGTGCGATAATATAGAGACAATGCTAGCTACTGTCCAGCAAACTGAAGAACTTCTGATGATCTTTCGAGATCACGGTGCGAAGTATACGTATAAAAAGGGCGAATTTATCATTCGTCCCGGCGAAGTCCCCTCTGGGGTCTTTTTTATAGAAATTGGCCTCGTAAAGGCCTACGATATCACCAAATACGGTGAGGAAAACCTACTGATTATCCGCCGTGAAGGCGAAATGTTCCCCCTTATCTGGGCGATCACTGGCCAGGAACGCCAGGTTATCTACGAAGCGATTGCCCCGACTTCGGTCTGGGAGATCTCTCGTGACAGCTTCCTGAACCATGTCCGGGCCAATCCCGATTCGATGGCACCACTGCTCGATATGACCCTCGAAATGTACCGTATCCACAGCGAGCGCATCCTCAACCTAGAGTACCGCTCGGTCCGCGAACGTTTGATCTCTTTCCTACTGACCATGAGCAACCGTTTCGGCAAAAAGACACCAGAAGGTCTACTGATTAACGTGCCGCTGCGGCATCAGGACATCGCCAGCTCGATCAACGCCAGCCGCGAAACCACCACCCGCGAACTGACCGCCCTGGAGCGCAAAGGTTTGCTTAGCAACCGGCAATCACTGATTACACTCGTGGATCTGAACCGGCTGCATGGCTACTTGCAGTAAACTTTCGACGCGTCGGTAGCCCTATCTTTGGCGGCCGTATTTTGGATAATAGCAGCTTTGGCTTGCTCATCAGCTTATTCATTTTTGACGGTTTAGACAGGTCAGGCTCAATCTCCGGGACTTTGACCTCGACGAGCTCCATCCTGGTCGAATCGCCAACCTCGCAGACCGGGGCTGCGACCGGTACGTCCCGGGCAGACCCCTCGGCATTGGTCGGGTTAGTTTTGGCTGGTGCCCGCCAATCGGCCACGATCCGGGCGACGGTTTTGAGCACTAGGTCATGGTTGGGTACATCCTGGGTGTCATAGTAGTGATCGACCGAGATAAAGTCTTCCAAAACGTTCAGACAAAAAATGTTGTCGGCCAGCACGTGCATCCGGTCGACAGCCTGAATGCTGGCAAAGGGCGCTGCCATGATCAGGCTCTTGATAGCTACGCGTTTGAGGGCCTGCACGGCCAGATCGAGGGCAAAGCCGCTGCTCAGGCCATCCGACACCAGGATGATATTGCGTTCGGCCAGGATATCGTCGCGGATCAGGTCGCCGCCGCCACTGGCCCGGTGCAGATGATGTAACTTTTCGAGCTTTTGCTGCTCGATTGAACCGCGATACTCGCTGACCATCTCGTCGATCTCGCCGTCCGAATAGGCATGATTATAACTAAATGACCCGTTTTCGGTAATGCCAGCCAGCGCGGTGATTTCGCGCGGCAACTGGATCTCATCCGACAGAATCATACACAGTGGTGCATGCAGCGCTAGGGCGATTTGCGAACCGACAACCACGCCGCCATCCGACAAAGCGACCACAACGCAGTCTTGTCCGGCGTACTTCGCGGAGATCTGGCTGGCAAGCATTCGCCCGGCTTGCATGCGGCTCGCAAAATACATGTGCTTATTTTAGCACTTTTAGCAAATAAAACCTTTCGAGATTGCCCTTGGCACCGCTGACCTCGGAGTCAGCTTTGTCGATAATTCTAAACCGACTACTGACCCAGTTTTCGAAATCTTTCAAAATGTCGCGCCGCATGCGGTCATTTTTGATGACACCCTTGTGCTTGAGTTCGGCTCCGCCGTGCGTCGCCGTGGCGCCAGCCTCAAACTGCGGCTTGACCATCGCCACGATCTGCGTCTGGGGAGTGCACAGCCGGGCGACGGAGGGTAAAATCTCGCGCAGGCTGATGAATGACACGTCGGCCACCACCACATCGATGATTTGGCCATGCAGACGGTCCAGCCCGAAGTCGCGAATATCAGTTTGCTCATACAATTCGATGGCTGGATTGCCGTGCAGGCTAGGGTGCAGCTGGTCGGTACCGACTTCGACGGCAATCGATTTGACGGCGCCATGCCTAAGCGCATAATCAGTAAATCCACCGGTCGAGCTGCCGACGTCGAGCACCGTCTTACCCTTAAAATCAACGTGCAGCGTCTGTGCCACTGATGCCAGCTTAAGTGCCGCTCGCGAGACGTACTGCTCGGTGGCTGTCATTTCAATACTGTCGGTGGCGCTCACCTGCTCACCCGGCTTGGTGACGACGCGGCCGTTGAGCTTCACCTTGCCGAGCTTAATGTAACTCTCCGCCTGTGAGCGGGTGGTGACCAGTCCGCGCTGAGTGATTGTGAGATCGAGTCGTTGTTTTTGGGCCATGACGGCTAGGCTTTAACCCGCTCGCGGTAGGCGCCGCTGGATGTGTCAACGGAAATCAGGTCACCAGTCTTGATGAAGGCTGGCACGCGGATCGTCAGGCCAGTTTCGAGCGTGGCGTCCTTGGTGATGGAGCTGCTGGTGTCACCCTTGACGGCGTCTTCGGCGTAGGTCACGAGCAGCGGGACGTTCTTGGGAAGTTCGACATTGATCGGATTGCCGTCAAAGAACTGCAGCGTAATCTGGTCGCCTTCTTTGAGGTAGCCAGCACCGTCACCGACGAGGTCGGCTTTGATTTCAAACTGCTCGAAGGTATCGTCGTTCATAAAGTAAAAAATGTCGCCGTCGCTGTACAAATATTGCACGGTTTGGTTGGAAACGTCGGCTCGATCGAGCTGTTCGTTACCCTTAAACGTTTTTTCGAGGACTTTGCCGTCGAGTAAGCTCTTGATTCGCACATTGACGATCGAGCCGCCCCGGCCCATCACCTTCTGGTTGTAGTCAACCACGCGGTATGGGGTGCCATCAAGTTGGAATAAGACACCTTTTTTGAGTTCAGTAATGCTAAGTGCCATGGGCGGTCTCCTAATAATTTGGTAGTTGGCGAACGCTCTCGCGCAGGCGGTTGTAGCGGTGTTGCAGATCATCGATGTCACGATAGCTCATGATCTGTTCGCCCTGGCTGCGGGCTTGCAATAATTCGTGATCAATCACCTTCAGCCGGTCTTCCATGTGGTGCGGATCCTTCTCGGCCTTGAAATCTTCGGTCAGCTGAGTCATCTCATTGTGCAGACTCACCGCCTGAGGATGGTTCTGGTCATCGACCACGTCATGGAAGTGATTTTGCAGGTCGTAAGCCTGCTTATAATAATCGTCGTAGACTGATCCCATAGAAACGCTCCTGACACTTGTTAAGTCCTTGGATATATTTTACCGCAACTCTTCGGTAATTGCATCGATCTGGGCTGAGAGGTGGATCACATCAATGGCACTAAAGATGCCGTGCTCGCTGGCCTTCAGGATGTTTAGGCGTAATTCTTCGAGCCGTTTGGCGGCGGCCTTGGCATTCTGCTCCATCTCGATACGGCTATCAGCCATTTCCCAGTCGCGGACATCCAGCCTGACCTCGGGCGACAGCTGTTTGATCTTAGCCAGTATTTTGGCGGTTTCGCGGCCAATAATATCAATATCCAGCGCCGTGACGATGCCACTAAGCTGCATATTGAGCCGCGACACAAGTGTCAGTGCTGAATCAGCCAT